>JAUXFU010000023.1 GCA_030622705.1 Candidatus Omnitrophota bacterium
AATTATCCGGTGCCCTCCGGGCAACCTTTAACGCGTAACGTATCAAAAAATAAAAAAGAAGCAGCAGCCCTAAACTCCCTAAAAGACCCCATTCTTCGGCAAAGGTAGCAAAAATAAAATCCGTATGCGATTCAGGTAAGAAATTCAGTTGGCTCTGGCTGCCCCCCAGCCATCCCTTGCCAAATAGCCCTCCCGAGGCTACGGCAATCTTAGACTGAATTATAGTATACCCCGCCCCCAACGGGTCAAAATCAGGATTAACGAAAACCAAAAGCCTGGCTTTCTGATAATCTTTTAAGAAATGCCAGAACAAGGGCAACCCCAAGATAATTCCCGAAAATATAATAAGCATAAATTTAAAATTAACCGGGGCAATAAAAAGCATAGCAATAAACATAAAAAAGATAAAAATTGCGGTGCCTAAATCCGGTTGTTTGAGGATTAATAACATAGGCAAACATATAAACGCGAAAGGAATCAAAACGGCTTTTATAAATCCCCAGCTCTCCGGCCCCTGCCCTATCCCCCTGCCCGGCGTACTAAAGTAACGCGCCAGAAATATAACCACAATCAACTTCATTAATTCCGAGGGCTGGAAATTAAACCAGAGTATTTTTAACCACCTTTGCGCGCCCAGATGGGCAGATCCTAAAAAGGCTACCAGTAGTAAAAATCCGGTGCCTGCTGCGTAAAATATATACGCCCAATCCCATAATCTACGATAAGAAATCCGGGAAATAATCAAAAGACAAACAAGGCCTAAAACAGCCCACATGATCTGGCGTAGATACAATGACCTTTCTACCAAAGAAGAACTATTCAGGGTGCTGCTGTAAATAGTCGCAATCCCGATTACAACAATCAATAAAAGAAAAAACATCAGCCTCTTGGCAATCCCGGTCATATTAACCCCTCAGAGAGCATCCGCTCGATTATCGCCTTGGTTAACTGACAGCTGCGGTAACCTGAGCCGGCATGCTCGAGTAAAACACAAATAGCGAATTTTGGCTTATCAGCCGGAAAATAACCCGTGAACCATCCATGCGCTTCGCCTGATCCGGTCTGAGCAGTTCCGGTCTTCCCGGCAACAGAAACCCCGCAATCAGCCAAAACAGCCGCGGTACCCCCTGCTGAATTAACCGCAGCAAATAGGCCCTTTTTTATTATCTGCAGATTCTGTTTGCTAAGCGCTATACTCTCACACGAAGAATCAATAACCTTTTTCGCATCTTGCTTACCTGCTGAATCAGGATTTATCGATTTAAGCAGTCTCGGGCTTACCAGCTTACCCCCATTGGCAAAAACAGCTATCATCCGGACAGCCTGTAAAGGAGTAACCAAAACTTCTCCCTGACCGATAGAAAAATTCGCCGTATCCCCCGCGTACCAGGTTTTACGTCTCTTTATCCGCTGCCATAACGAATAGGGCAAGAAACCCTTGGATTCACCGGCTAAGTCTATGCCGCTTACCTGACCTAATCCAAATTTCTGCGCATATTCGCTAATTATCTGCGGCCCGAGGCGCAGGCCTAAATTATAAAAAAAGACGTTGCAGGAATCACCAATCGCGCCTACAATATCCTCCTGCCCATGTTTATCCCAACAGGAAAATTTACGGTTGCCAACCTGAGTACCCCCTGAACAAAAAAAAGTACTACTGGAGTTAATCTTACCTTTCTGTAGTCCCGCGGCCGCAACCACAACTTTAAATATAGAACCTGGAGGATACAAGCCGTTAATTGCCCGGTTAAACAAGGGAGCATCGGGCGCGTTAAGCACATGTTTAAGTAAAGCTGACGGGCCATCCTGAAATACCTGCGGGTCAAAATCAGGAAAACTTACCAAAGCAAGAATCTCTCCGTTAGCCGGATCAAGCATAACCACACTACCGATCTGCCCTTGAAGGATATCGTGAACTATCTTCTGAAGCTTTAAGTCAATTGTCAGTCGAATATCCCTGCCCTTCTTAGCCGCCTTAAAACCAAGAACCCGGGACAATCTGCCTTTATGATCCACCTCAATCTGCATTCCTCCTTCGCGCGGGCGCAGAATATGATCATAAACTTCCTCTACTCCGCAATAGCCGACTAAATCCTGAACTTTATACCCGTACTCTTTAAGCCACTCCAGACGCCAGACATCAATCTGGCCTAAATAACCAAGAATATGACTGGCAACGTTGCCTAAAGGGTATTTTCGCTTAGGATTCACCTGGATAATTACTTCCGGCAAATCATATTTTAATTGCCCTATTGCTATTGCCTGAGAAAGCGAAATATCCTTACAAAGTAAAATGGGAATAAAGGCAGAAATATATCCTTTTTTATACTTCGCCTTAAGTTGTTCTTCGGAAACCGGCAGAATCGAAGAAAGCCTTGAAATATGCTCTGCCGGAAAACCCTTTTCCGCAGGCATAATCAACAGGTTATAAGAGAGGGTATTTGCTGCCAGGATATCGCCATTGCGGTCCAGGATACGCCCGCGACTTGCCGGTTGAGGCAGAATCCGAATGCGGTTTGTCCGGCTTGAGAGCTGATATTCGCTAAAGTGAATCACCTGATAATGAATCAGAATCAAACTTAAAAATACAAAACCCGCTATTATAAGACGGTGAAGAATACGCAGTCTTGTCATCATTGAGAGTAGCAAGTAGAGAGTAGTCCTCAGGATAGTTCCAGAAGTGGTGAGCTTATCGAACCACAAGTAGCAAGAAAAGGTCTCCCTACTCTCTGCTCGTTATTTTTAACGTCTTAGTTCGCTTGAAGTAATAAACAGCTAGTCTTTGATAAACGCGCAAAAGGCTCTGTACATCGGAAAGGATAAAAGCAGCGTAAACATAGACTCTATAAAAAATATCTTTACAAAAACTGCTGCGCCTACAGGTCTGCTATAAACAAGTAAAACAAACTGCATGCTTAAGTTATTTAACAAGATAATCAGGCACAGCAAGGCGCTACGGATGAAATTATTCTCAACGGATAACCGGCGGGATATTTGGTTAGCTAAGATAATCCAGAGAACAAAAAAAACAACGTTAAATCCAAAAGGAAGAACGCTGAATATGTCGCGCAGTACTCCTCCAAAAAACGCAAACACAACCAACCATCTTAAATCAAAAAACAAAACAAAAAGAACTAAAGCGGCTAAAACAGCATCCGGCCCTGTATTTAAAATGCGAAGGCGATAGAACAAGCTATGCTGTAACAAAACAATAATGAATAACGCCAAAAACGCGTATATATGTTTACGATATCTTTTAACCGGTTTTTTAAAAAACCTTCTTGAGCCTAACGCGCTCAGATACCTGCACAAATCTCCAATTCTAAAGCTGAGCCTAACCGCGTAAAAGGATATCTTTTTAAACCTGTGTCTAAAATCTTTCATTCCGAAAGCACAACCAGAACTTCTTCCAGTTTAGTCAAGTCTGCGCTGGGTTTAATAACCACATAGGTTTCCGCTGAGCCGGCGTCCTTTTGAATCTTTGTTACCTCTCCGACAAGAATCCCCTTAGGATATACCCCGGATAAACCAGAGGTTATCACCATATCGGAAAGCTGAACATCAGCATCACAGGTAAGATAGCGCAAAATCAAATGCCCTGCCAGCGTACCTGTCACCAACCCCCTGTGACGGCTACGCTGGATAAAAGCGGCAACACCGGAGTTAATATCATTAACAAGTAATACCTTGCTGGTTGAATCTCCTGCCTCGATTACCCTGCCTGCTAATCCGTCATTAGTGATTACCGCAGAACCCCGGCTGACTCCCTGCTGCTTGCCCTTGTTAATAACAATTATTGAACTTAAATTTGAGGAAGCATAGCCAATTACGCCTGCGGCGGTTAAGGGATAAACAGACGCCTGGCTGAAATCAAGAAGCTCCCTGAGACGAAGATTCTCAAGATACAATTCCTTTGCCTCATGTGATTGGCGGCGAAAAAGACCAATCT
The DNA here is from genome assembly GCA_030622705.1 of Candidatus Omnitrophota bacterium. The sequence goes on from JAUXFU010000023.1 coordinate 3,950, forward strand.
CTTTCTTAATGCGCTGATTCTGCGCTAAATTATGACGGCAAAGAATTATCCCCTGGACTTGCTGTCCGGTATCAAAAAGAAATTCAAGAGGCCGGCGCATACTGTCAATAAGGTGATTTCTTAGTAAAGGAATAAAAATTGCGGTAAGAATAATCAAAGCTGCGGCGGATAGGAAGGAAATTAAATTTTTATTTCTAACAAACACATCTTAGATTTAAGAACGCATTTCTGATTTTACGGGAACAGTGACCCTCTTGAGATAATGCATCTCGCTTAAGACCTTACCTGTACCCTGAACAACCGCCGTTAACGGCTCATCGGCAATATGCACGGGCAATCCGGTTGCTTCAGAGATTAATCTGTCTATGCCCTTTAATTGCGAACCACCCCCGGCCATAATTATCCCATGCTCAATCAAATCCGCGGCTAACTCAGGGGGCGTCCTCTCCAAAGAAACCTTAGCCGTTTCAATAATCGCCTCCAGAGGTTCTTTCAAGGCATCCCTTATCTCCTGAGAGTTCACAGTTATTGCCTTAGGTAAACCGCTAACCAGATCCCTGCCTTTAACCTCGAGGCTTAATTCCTCATCCAAAGGATAAGCAGAGCCTATTTTAATCTTTATATCTTCGGCGCTGCGCACGCCTATCATCAAATTATAGTTCTTTTTTAAATATTCGATTATTGTTTCATCCATTTCGTCTCCGCCAATGCGAATAGACCTGGAAAAAACAATGCCGGCTAAAGAGATTACGGCAATTTCAGTTGTTCCTCCGCCCACATCAATAATCATATTTCCGATAGGCTCCTGGATAGGCAGCCCTACCCCGATCGCCGCGGCAATAGGCTCCGAAATCAGAAATACCTCCCTTGCCCCTGCGCGCTCAGCCGAATCCCTCACCGCCCGCTTTTCCACCTCAGTAATTCCTGAAGGGATAGCAATAACAATCCTCGGCCTCACTAAAACCCTGCGATGGTGCACCCGTTTTATAAAATACCTAAGCATTGCCTCGGTAATCTCAAAATCCGCAATCACCCCATCCTTCATCGGCCGGATAGCGACAATATTACCCGGCGTGCGCCCAAGCATACGCTTTGCCTCATCGCCTACCGCCAAAACATGGTTGGTGCTTCTTTCAATTGCCACTACCGAAGGCTCGCAAAGGACAACCCCTTCGCCCTTTACGTAAACCAAAGTAGTAGCTGTGCCTAAGTCTATTCCCATATCGTTGGAAAACAAACCGGACACATAATTAAATCCCTTCATTATCTTATGTTGAGCGCTAAGTATCCTTTTCATATTAGTTTAATGTTAACAAAGATTGAAATATATGTCAAGTTTTAAAATTGAGACCCCTGAAAAGCTACTAAACTATTTAACCACTCCTTTTAAAATCTCCAAAAAACCGGGGAAAGATTTAGCAATACATTCAACTTCATCAATAACAGTCTCGCCAGTGGAAACCAAACCCGCAATTATCATACTCATTGCCGTACGGTGGTCGTTAAAACTGCTTACCCTTGCCCCACGCAAGCAACTTATTCCCTGAATAATCATTTTCTCCCTTAATCCCGCGGACTTTGAGCGGTAAGTTACAACACGGATTTCCGCGCCCATCTTACTTAAATTAGCCTGCATAGAAACTATCCGGTCAGTCTCTTTAACCCTTAATTCCTCCACTCCGTAAATTATTGTCCTTCCCCGGGCATAACAAAAAGCCAGCATCAAAATAGGCAATTCATCAATTAACTGAGGCACCTCGCTTGCCTTAATCTTTATCCCCTTTAAGCTGCTGCTTTTTATAATAATATCCCCTGCCGGCTCCCGGGTTTTAACCTGTAGCCTGCTGCGCGCAACCTTAATATTCGCCCCCATCCGTTTTAAAACCCGGATTAAACCTAAACGGGTAGGATTAATCCCCACAGATTTTATCACAATAGCTGAGTCAGGCAATAATACTGCGGCAACAATAAAAAAACTTGCGGATGAGATATCCCCGGGAATATTAATTACTCCGGGAGAAAGTAATTCTTTCTGTCCGGATATAAAAATAGTTTTATCTTTGATTTTTATTTTTGCCCCAAAGTCTCTTAGCATCCGCTCAGTATGGTCACGAGTCTTTACCGACTCGAAGATTTCACTAATTCCCCCGGCGGCGTATAAACCGGCTAAAAGAAGTGCCGATTTCACCTGAGCGGAAGCTACCGGCATCTTGTAGCTGATCCTGCGCAACCTGCCTCCTTTTATAGTAATAGGAGGATACTCCTCTGCCGCGCCATGCCTTCTAACAGCTGTACTGTGTATTTTGCGCGCCTTAATAATCGCCCCCATTCTTCTTAAAGGCTCGGTAATTCTCCTCATAGGCCTACGCGCAAGAGCCTTAGCTGCGGTTAAATTCACCGGGAATTGCTGACCGGCCAGAACCCCCAACAGCAGCCGGAAGGTAGTGCCTGATTCACCGGCAAAGACAGAAAAACGCGGTTTTCTTAGGCCATAAAGACCTTTTCCCTCTATACAAAAATATTTATTCCCGGCTTGTGAATTTTCCATAGTTATCCTAACTCCTAACTGCTTAAGCGCCTTAAGAGTTGTGATGCAATCCTGATTTGCGGGGAAATTATAAACGCGCGTTTTACCCTTAGCTATCGCGCTGATAATTAAACTACGGTGGGCAATAGATTTGTCGCCGGGAAGAAATATTGTACCCCGGAGAAATCTGACAGGCTTGAACCGATAAAGTGACATTACCTTTTAACCACCTTATCGCCCTCTTTGATTTCATCCTGAAGCGCTTCCAGCTTAAAAACACAAGAGCTTATTATTTCCTGAATTTTATCTATGCGGATGTCACCGAGATGATTACCATTACGATAAACTGAAAGCATTTCCCCGCGACGCAGCCCATCCCGGGCTCCCAGATTAACAATTGCGAAATTATATTTTCGATTTACCACTAACACCTCACCTTGCGATACGGACACAGGTAAGGCATCCTCGGATAAATCCGGCGCAGGGGCCGGCTTAACCGCTTTCTTTTGCTTCGCGGCTTTTCTGTCCAATGTCACTTTATTGCCTACTTTGATCTTCTTTTTTACCGTCTTACTTAAAAACCCGCAGGCACTCATCGCCTCCTGAACCCTCTCTACCCGAATATCGCCAATATGATTATTCCGATGATAAACCCTAAGCACCTCATCCGGCTTCAACCTGTCATTAGCTCCCAAATCAATAACTACGAAATCATATTTCCGGTTTACCACTAACACTCTTCCTTCTAATAAAAACGGAGTTGAGAGTTTCTGCTCCGCGGACAGAACCGCCGAGGGGGCAGTTTCTTGGCCCGGTTGCTCCTGCGCCACCACAATCTTACCCAATGCTATTCTCTCGGTCTTTAATTTATCTAACTCTGCTTTTAATTCGCCCTTGCTTGTCTGTGCTTTCTCAAGCTGCGCTTTCAACTGGTCTATCTGACCCTGCTTAGCTGCCCATTGTTCTTTTGCCTTCTGCTGATCCTGAATCTGAGATTGCAACTCCTCCAGCTGAACATGGATCTTTTCCCCCTGGCTCCTGGCCTTTTCTAATTCGCCGTTTAATTCTCCTATCTTCTCCTGAGCACCCTGTAGTTGAACGCTTAATCCATCAATCTTCTTCTCTGACTTCTCCAATTCCTCATCAGCAATGCTCTTTTCTGTCCTAAGACTTTCTAATTCCTTATTTAATGCAGCTACCACGAGCTTCTCTTGCTGATAACAATAAAATTCGAATACTGCCGTTGCCAGAAATAATACTAAAAATATAAATAAAAGTATTATACCGATCTTGGCTCTAACTTTCATTACCTCTCCTTTCTTTCTTAACTCAATAATATGAATTAATTTTAACCCCAGCTTAATAAAAGTCAAGAAAATTTCTTCTTCTTTAAATAATCTTGCAACAAAAAACTTTATAAATCGGACAGGTCACGACCTGTCCCTACATATTTTGTTTATTTTTTAATTTCTTATTAATTTTTCTTGTATAACACAAAAATCAGCGGTGGTGAAAAACTAGGGAAAACTAGGGGACGGTTCTGGGTTTGAAAACTAGGGGACGAAAACTAGGGAAAACTAGGGGACGAACTAGGGGACGAAAACTAGGGAAAACTAGGGGACGGTTCTGGGTTTTGAAAAACTAGGGGACGGTTCTGGGTTTTGGAAAAACTAGGGGACGGCCCCTAATCTCATTTACATAGATTTATACGATTTAATCGTAATAACTTTTCCCTGACTAATCATATCTTCTATTTTTCGTTTAAGCCATCGTTTCAACACATTTCGTGTCCAGGGAATCAATCCCATAAAGCCTATCAGGTCGGTTATAAATCCAGGGGTTAAAAGCAACATTCCACTGCATAGAATCAATACACCATCAAATAACTTATCTGCAGGCATTTGACCCTGGTTTACATCATCCTGTATCCTGCGCAAAGTAATAAGCCCCTGCATTTTGGCCAGATATGCCCCGGTTACGCCTGTAAAGATAACAACTCCCATCGTATAAGCTACACCTATAAACTGCCCAACCTTTATTAAAAGGGCCAGCTCTATAGCTGGAACTATGGTAAATAGTAAAATCAAGTATCCTAACATAGCTCTGGATAATCTGCAGCTATCTTCTTCACCTTCTCTATCCACGCCTTTTTATCACCTGCATTTAATTTGATCATCGCTCCTTCTTCTTTTATTCCCTTAAAGCTTCCTTATAGGGGACGTTTCTAGGTTCTTGGTCCGCCTTTGGAATTTTTAGAATTCCTCCTTCTACTATTAATAAACATAGAAAAATGGGGAATCTAACGCAAAAATTATAAAACCCAGAACCGTCCCCTAGTTTTTTCAGAACCGTCCCCTAGTTTTTTCAGAACCGTCCCCTAGTTTTTTCAGAACCGTCCCCTAGTTTTTTAAAACCCAGAGCCGTCCCCTAGTTTCTCATGAAAGCTTTTCGGAGCCTGAATATACCTCTTCCACTTTGAATACTGCTGCAGCACGACCTGGATGGCCTTTTGGATTCCATTTTTTCATATCCTCAAAAATGTCACCTTCTTTGT
>JAUXFU010000161.1 GCA_030622705.1 Candidatus Omnitrophota bacterium
AAACGGAGGTGGTAATCCCGATACAAACTCTGTATTACGAACAGCAATAGCTAAGGCTAAAGAGGCAAATATGCCTTCTGACAATGTAAAAAATGCGATAAAAAGAGGGACCGGAGAATTACCCGGTGTTACCTACGAAACAATAATTTACGAAGGTTATGGCCCCTCAGGCGTGGCAATTATGGTTGAAGCCGTTACTGATAACAAAAACCGTACTACGGCGGAGATACGTAATATCTTTTCAAAAAGGGGCGGCAATCTTGCCGGAGCAGGTTCGGTTAACTGGATGTTTTCTAAGCAAGGCTACATCCTGGTAGATAAAAGTCAATCCAAGGAAGAGGAATTAATGGCGTTAATTCTGGATGCCGGAGCACAAGATTTGAAAATTTCAGGCGATAATTATGAAATTACCACTGCTGTCCAGGATTTAGAACCGGTCAAAAAGGCGCTTAATGAACACACAATCACTCCTCAATTAGCAGAGCTGACAATGGTGCCTTCATCCACGATTAAAGTTTCTGCTGTTGATTCCGCGAAACAAATCTTAGGCCTGGTTGAAATATTAGAAGAACAAGAAGACGTCCAGCATGTTTACTCCAATTTTGATATCCCCGATGAGATATTAGAATCTATTCAGTAATAACGGACGCCGGCATGCGAATATTAGGAATTGATCCTGCCTTAAGCATTACGGGTTTTGGGGTTATAGATGAAATAAACGGCAGTTTATCTTTGGTTGAGGCAGGTATTGTAAAAACTGAAGTCCGGTACCCCTTGCCAGTGAGGTTGGTGAAAATTTATGGAGAAATCCGGTTAATTATTGAAAGAACAAATCCTAACTGCATAGTTCTTGAAAAAATTTATGTTCATTACCGGCATCCTACTACTGCCTACATTTTAGGTCAGGCACGCGGCGTTATCTGTTTGATTAGCGCAGAAATGAATTTACCTTTATTTGAATACGCAGCAACACGGGTTAAGAAAGCGATACTTGGAAATGGATTAGCGTCAAAATCTCAGATTCAGAAAATGATTGTCACAGCTATAGGCTTAAAGCAACTGCCTAAATATATGGACATAACCGATGCTATTGCTCTGGCAATTACTCATAGCTATATTTTTAAAACACAATGTCGGTTAAAGGCTAAGCGGTAATTTTTAAATTTCTAAGAAACTTCGTGCAATCAGGACTCTTTCTTGCGAAGTTTTAGTGGTAAAGGGGAGTTTTATACTTTCCTACGTAATAAAAACAAAGGGCTAAAAAAAGAATGATTGCGCGGATATCGGGAAAAATAATTAAAAAGGATGTTGATTCCGTGTTGATTGAAATTGGCAATATGAGTTATGAAGTTTTTTTGCCTCAAGCAATATTACAGCGGATAGATGATCATCAGTACGGCAACGGAAACATTAATCTGATAACCTATTACTATCATCAGGTGGAACCCTCCAGAAGCATCCCGGTACTTATAGGTTTTTTAAATGAAATAGAGAAGGAGTTTTTTCAGCAGTTTATTACAGTTTCGGGAATCGGTTCCCGCGCTGCGCTGCGTGCCTTAAATAAACCGATATCATCAATCGCCCGGGCGATTGACAAAGGAGATATTAATTTTTTAAAATCACTTCCCGGGATAGGCCAACAGAGAGCAAAAGAGATTATTGCTAAACTTCAGGGTAAGGTCGGTAAGTTTGGTTTAATTCAGGATTCCCTGGTTACCCATCAACAGGATACAGATAAGGACAACATTGCTAAAGACGCGATGGCCGTATTAATACAATTACAATACAAGAAATCAGAAGCAAAAATGATGATTGACAGGGCATTAAAAGAAGCTTCTAATATTAAGACCGGCGAGGAATTACTTAACGAAATCTATAAGCAAAAAAAAGAGACTACGGATGGCCGAGGATAATTACAAAACAATCATTGAAGCTTTACTGTTTGTCAATGAAAAGCCCGTATCTGTTGAACCAATACGACGTACCTTAAGTAATCTGGATTCCGTAAAAATCAAGGCGATAATAGAACAGTTGAAGACGGAATATTCGAATTCAAAGCGCGGTATGCGGATTATTGAAGTAGCAGGAGGTTTCCAGATGGTTGCAACTCCTGAGTCGAGCGTTTTTTTAAAGAAGTTTTACCAAAAGCCTTCGGAGAAATTATCACGCCCCACACTTGAAACCATGGCAATAATTGCCTACAAGCAGCCGGCTACCCGCATAGAAATAGAGAATATAAGAGGAGTTGATTCCAGCGGCATAGTAAGGAATTTAATCAACAAGGGTTTGGTACGGGCAGCGGGAAGAAGGAGTGCGCCCGGCAGGCCGTTTGTTTACACAACCACACGTCAATTTCTGGAATATTTCGGTTTAAGCTCGATAAAGGAATTGCCAAAAATAGAACAGTTTATTAATTCGGCACAGGAGAAAAAAGATGAAGTTAAATGAGTTGCGGCGTAAAGTTGACCAGCTTGATACGCGCTTGATTAAGCTGCTTAATCAACGTGTACGTATTGCCTTAGCCATAGCCCAGGCTAAAGAAAACCGGGGCCAGGCGCGTTACTCTCCGGATAGAGAAAAACAGATTATCGACCGTCTTTTGCGGATCAATCCCGGGCCGCTTTCTTCAGAGGCGATAGAAGCAATTTACCGGGAGATTATGTCAAGCAGCCTGGCTCAAGCCAAATCTTTGACGATTGCTTACTTAGGGCCAGAGGCTAGTTTTACCCATCAGGCTGCATTAAAAAAATTCGGTTCACAGGTAGAATATTTTCCCCTGAATTCGATTACTGATGTTTTTG
>JAUXFU010000115.1 GCA_030622705.1 Candidatus Omnitrophota bacterium
AGAAGCCCAAGGCCGAACGAAAAGAACCTTACCGGCCGCCAATGGATCATCCGTTTAAAGGGCCTATGTTTAGGGCAAGATATCCACAGATTAACACTTATTCACAAAAAGAAAAAGTCGCCCAAAAAGAAAAAGAACTACTACTAGTTTAATTATGAAAACAGGACATTTCTACTTTGGTAAAAAGGGGACATTTTAACTTTGGCTTGACAAGTTTTCAAAAACTTCTTTCTTTTTTTTAAAAATGTGGTATAATTTTAGATTATGAATAAAACGTACATTCCCGAAAAGAAAGAGATTAAAAGTATTTGGTATCTGATTGATGCTAAGGATAAAATACTCGGAAGGCTGGCTACGCGCGCGGCAATCTTACTCAGGGGTAAGCATAAACCGTATTTTACTCCCTATATGGATACCGGCGATGGGGTAATTGTAATTAATGCTTCTAAAATTAAGGTTACAGGGGATAAATTAGAACAGAAGATGTACAAGCATTATTCCGGTTATCCCAGCGGCCTTAAGCAGACACCCTTAAAGAGATTATTGGCAAAAAAACCTGAGGCGGTAATCAGGCTGGCGGTTAAGCGTATGCTGCCTAAGGGCCCTCTGGGAAGAAGCATTTTCAAAAGATTAAAGGTCTATCCCAATGAACAGCATGCCCAGGGCGGACAGAAGCCTAAGGTTTTTAAAGTATAAAAAGGACAGTCATGCAATCAAATAATAAGGATGATAAAATGAATAACTCTACAGAGGCCGGCGCGGTTAAATATTGCGCAACCGGCAGGCGCAAGGAATCAGCTGCCAACGTTCAGCTTACTCCGGGAAATGGCTCGATTGTTGTCAATAAGCGGGAAATTGAAAAGTATTTTGTGCGTGAAACAGATAGAATTATTGTTAAGCAGCCTTTGGTTTTCACCAATTGCCTTAACAAATATAACATAATTGCCAGTATTAAGGGCGGTGGTTACAGCGGGCAGGCCGGGGCTTTACGTTTGGCTATTGCGCGCGCTTTAAGTTTTATTGATACGGATACAAAAAGGATGCTGAGGAAGAATTTTTTTCTTACCCGCGATCCGCGGATGAAGGAACGCAAGAAATACGGGCAAAAAGGAGCGCGCAAACGATTCCAGTGGACCAAGAGGTAAATATACTGTTATATTGTTATACTGTTAAACTGCTATATTGTTAAACTGATTACGCGAACTGGCAGTATAAAAGAACCTATCTCGACGAAAAACTATTTGACGAGATAGGTTTTTTATTCTATTATATGTTAATATGAAGTAACAACCACAAAATAACCCTGTGGCTTCTGCGGTTAGTTTTTTGTGAGACACAAAGGATTTTAAAATGATAAACATAGGAATAATCGGGGCAACCGGATACACGGGCGAAGAACTAATTGAGATTCTTCTTGGACACCCTCAGGTACGGATAGCTTATCTTGCCGCTAAGATAGAAAAACCTGTTTCCATCGGTGAGATTTTCCCCAAATTTAAGAAAAGAATTAAGTTAACCTGTGAGCCTGCAGATATCGATTCAGCGATTTTAAAATGCGATTTGTTGTTTTTGGCTTTGCCTCATACGGTATCTGTGACTGTTGTTCCTAAATTGCTTAAAGCAAATAAAAGGGTAATTGATTTAAGCGCGGATTACCGGTTAAGAAATGTAAAAATTTACGAGAGATTTTATAAGTCGAAACATAATGATGTGCGGAATCTTAAAACTGCCGTTTATGGATTACCGGAAATTTACCGTCAGGCAATCAGGAAGGCAAAGCTGGTGGCTAATCCCGGCTGTTATCCTACCGCCGCAATTTTGGGTTTAGCGCCTTTGGTTGCCTGCAGGGATGTTGAGGCAGGCCGGATAATTATTGATGCTAAATCAGGAGTTACCGGTAGCGGAAGGCGGGCGTTGTTGGAGTATAATTTTTCTGAGATTAACGGGGATACTTTTGCCTATAAGATGAATGTTCATCAGCATATCCCGGAGATTGATCAGGAGTTATCCAGGCTGGCTGAGGGAAGGATAAAGGTTGTATTTGTGCCTCATTTGCTTTCGATTAGCAGGGGGATATTGGAAACGATATATATCGAACAGAGCCAAAAATCAAAAACCGGAAAACAAAGATTAGTTGATTTATATAAAAACTTTTATAAGAACGAGCCGTTTGTAAGGATAAGAGAAGAAGGGCAGTCCGTGCGGATAAAAGATGTGGTTAATACCAATTTCTGCGATATTACGGTGAAGAGTTTCCCGAAGCAGAATTTAGTAGTGATAGTTTCGGCAATTGATAATCTTGATAAGGGCGCGGCTGGTCAGGCGGTTCAGAATATGAATATTATGTATGGTTTTCCCGAGAAGATGGGTTTAGTTTAATGATTAAACCAACACTGCCTCTTGGATATAAAGCAAATGGTTTAGCCTGCGGAATCAAGCAGTCGGGTAAGTTCGATTTAGGGTTGATTTTTTCCGAGCAGCCTGCTGTGGCTTGTGGGTTATTTACCACTAATAGTATTACCTCCGGTTCGGTAAAATTCTCTCAGGGGAATCTTAATAAATCAGGCAAATTTCAGGCAATAATTATAAATAGCGGGAATGCAAATTGTTTTACCCCCACGCCAATTATTAAAAGAGCGAGGTTTAAAAACAAATTGGGGCGCAGGTCTGCTAAGCCGGGCTCATTCAATGCTGCTTGTGAGGTTGCCGGGGAGTTAGCCCGCTGTCTTGGTATAAAAAGGAATGAGGTTCTTTTGGCCTCTACCGGCGAGATCGGGAAGCCATTGCCTGTGAAACGGATTAAGCGGGTATTTCCCATATTGGTTAGGGGCTTAAGCAGTCGCGGTTTGTTTAGCGCGGCGCGGGCAATTACAACAACCGATAGCTTCGAAAAACTAAGCGCGGCGGGATTAAACATAGCCGGTAAGTCCGTTACAATCTGCGGTTTAGCAAAGGGCGCGGGGATGATCGCGCCGGATTTAGCCTTGCCTAAAGCAACAATGTTATGTTTTATTCTGACTGATGCCAATATAGCGCCAAAGGCTTTAACAAAGGCCGTAACCACAGCAGTTCAGAGTTCGTTTAATTGTATTACCGTTGATGGATGTATGAGCACAAACGATACATTGTTGATAATGAGTAATTCCTGCGCCGATAACCAAATGATTAAACAAGGCAGCAGCGATTTTAACAGGTTTTGTGCTGCCTTAAGCCGCGTGTGTCTTGATTTAGCCCGGATGATTATTAAAGACGCTGAGGGCGCTAGCAAATTTATTCAGATTAAGGTAGGCCGGGCAGGTAGTTTTAAACAAGCCAGGCAAGTTGCTTTAAGTATCGCGAATTCCGATTTGTTTAAAACTGCCGTGTTTGGCCGCAGCCGGAATTTAGGACGCATTATTGCTGCTATCGGCGCAAGCGGCGTGAAGGTTAAGGAAGATAATCTAAGTATAAAATTAAGCCCTTTAAATAAGAAAAATATTTATGTTACAGCTATGCTTAACCAGGGTAAGTCTCAGGCGACAGTTTATACTTCTGATTTGACGCCGGGCTATATTAAGATAAATGCGGATTATAGTTAAAATTTAATCACGGATTACCACGGATTTGGTTAACGCGGATTACTACGGATTTACGCAAAATCAGGCAAAATAAATCTGACAGTTTTTTCGCTCAAATAAAGCTATACACAAAATTCAGGTTTTAATATAGAAGTTACTGAACTTATGTTCCGGGAACTTATTTCCCGCACGAAATTTTTTGC
>JAUXFU010000132.1 GCA_030622705.1 Candidatus Omnitrophota bacterium
GCCAGCAGCGCGGTTGTTGCCGCAGACAAAGAATCTGTTGACTTACCTGGGGAGAAGTTCATCACCAAAGCCGGTGAAGAAGGAATAAGAGAGTATTATTTCCAAACAACTCTTATTGTGATCTTGAACAGAAAGGATAGAACAAAGATACTTAAGAAATTAACCGAGTTCATCACCAAAGCCGGCGAAGAAGGAATAGAAAGGGATTATACCGGAAGAATTTTTCTTGACATCGTTTATTTTCACATCGGTGACAGAGAAGACATAACAAAGATACTCGAGAGATTAATTAAAAAAGATACACTCAAGCTGCTTTCTGAGTTCATCACCAGAGCCAGTGAAAAAGGGATAATAGAGTATTATATCAAAACAATTCTTCTTAACATCTGCGTCAAAGAAGATATAACAAAGATACTTGAGAGATTAACTAAAGAAGAGACACTCAAGCTGCTTTCTGAGTTCATCACCAAAGCCGGTAAGAAAAGAATAGAAGCGAGGAATATTAGATGTATTCTTTACCCCATTTCCCATAGAGAAAGCCTTAAAGAAGATCTCAGGAAGCTTATTCAGGGCGTAGAAAAGCTACCGGAGATAGAAACGCAAAGACTTGAATTAGAAGGCGATTTTAGTAACGCTAAAAGAAATGGAGAGCTTAGTTTCCTTTGTAATGTAGCTGATGTAGGAAGTGGTTTCCATATTGGAGGCGGTTTTGTGCTTGCTGCTGATCATGTGGTTGAAGGACTATTGAAGAGGAAACAGGAAATTACAATAGGCGGAAAGAAAGCGCGAATAAAAGCACGATTAAGAAATTCGGATATCGCCCTCTTATATTCACCAAGCTTGCGAAACAGGCCGTCAATCAGCCCAGCGGATCCAGAACAAATCAAAGACGGCGGCCTGGCAGTATTGGCAGGCAGCCTAAACGGAAACATCTCTTGCGGTTTGCCTGTTTTTCTAAAAGATATAGTAGTATTGCTGAAGGGCGAGGATAGGGATGGGGACTCAGGCGCCCCATATGTTATCTGTTGGAAAGACGGGACCAATTTTGCAACAGCAGTGCATGCTGGGCCTGGCCTTGTAGGCACGGTGATTACATCTGAGGTAATAGAAAAAATTCTTAAGCAGTTGCCTGAAGGAGAGAGAAAAAAAGCAGGCGGATATTTCGGGTTAGCCAGTTCGTCGGTTAACCGGTTTACCGGTTTGAATTTTAACCCGCCACAACCCGCTAACTCGCTAACTAATGCCGCCGCCTCGCCAGCCTCCTCCAGCCCCCCCAGCGTGCTTATGGTCACCCCTGAAATCATCCCTTACTCTAAGGCCGGCGGTTTAGCCGATGTAATGGGTGCCTTACCTCCTGCTTTGGTTGATTTAGGCATAGATGTCTCTGTGGTTACCTTCCTCTATGACGCCATAGACAGAAGTGAATTCGGTATAGAAGATACTGAAAGAAGCGTAAGGATTACAATGGGGGAGAGAGAAGAGATTTTACGTGTATATCATACTACCTACAAGGGAGTACAAATGTACTTTTTGTATCATCCTGTATACTCCCGTAAGCTCTACATTGAGTACATTGATCCTTGGCGTACCAGAGGAGAGTACAAGGCATTATTGAAAGATAAGCTGATTGATCCTCTTGCTCCTGAGCAGATGCACCCCTTTATCCACCGTTTAGGGTTTGAACAGGCAATGGCCTTAAGTAAAGGCTCGTTAGGACTAATCATCCAGCATAACTTAAAACCTGCCGTTATCCATTGCCACGACTGGCAGACCGGCTTTATTCCTATGGCGATGAAGCTCCGTCCTAATTGTAAGAAATTCTTCAGTCATACCGGCAGCATCTTTACCATTCACAACTTAGAATACCAGGGCAAATTTGACCAGAGGCTATTTTATTTAACCGGTATAGCTGAGGAGGAATTTAATATATTTACTTCCGAGTTCTACGGCGCGATAAACAGCATGAAATCAGGGATCGTATTTGCCGATCAAGTCAACACCGTCAGCCCTAAATACGCCGAAGAGATTATGACTCTTGAATACGGCTGGGAGTTAGATGGAGTATTGCGTTACATCCAGGAAACCCGGGATAATCTTAGCGGTATTTTAAATGGAGCGGACTATACCATTTGGAATCCGCGGACAGATTATGCCTTGCGGCATCTTGAAGAAGAAAGCGGCCGGCCATACCTTTATTCAGCGGATAATCTTGAAGGTAAACGCCATGCCAAGGCATACTTACAAGATCAGTTCAAACTTCCTATAGAAGAAGGTACTTTACTTATTGGTATAGTGTCGCGTCTGGCAAAGCAGAAAGGTTTTGACCTCTTACAGAAGATAGGCCTTGCCCTGGCTAAAGAAAATATTCAGATAGTTGTTTTGGGCACAGGGGATGAAGAAATCGAAAAGTACCTCCTTGATCTGCAGACTCATTTTTCTCATAAGTTTGGGATAAAAATTGGTTTTAATGATAGACTCGCCCACTTAATAGAAGCAGGCAGTGACGCCTTTATTATGTTCTCGCGCTTTGAGCCCTGCGGCTTAAACCAGATGTACAGCCTAAAATATGGCACCTTACCTATTGTGCGTCTGACTGGTGGCTTAGCCGGCACCATCGAAGATGAGGTAACCGGATTTGGTTTTAAGGATTATATACCCAGCCAGGCCTTAGACGTAGTGCTAAGAGCTGTTTATACCTATTATAGAGAGCCCGCTAAGTGGAAGGAGATGATGTATGAGGCAATGAAAAGAGACTTTTCCTGGGAACGTTCCGCGGCTCAATACATTGAGTTGTATAAAAAGGCAAAAGGGAAGATTGGGAACGCTAAGTCTGGATACTCCAGCAGCCCGGTTTTATTATATGACAATGTACATAGCACAAGCTTAGAATTAGATGGTTTCGACAGGAAAAATTACTATTGGGATGAAGATAGTGGTTTCTGGCGTTCCAGGCATTTTCCCCGGTTGGCATTAGGAGATTGGGAAGATGTGGTTTTAAAAGAAAATACTCATAATTCTATGGTTAATCATGTGGCTATACGGGGCACGCAAGATTTAAGTATTTATGTATTTGATAATCATAAATACAGCATACCTTATTTACGGGAAGCTCAAGATAGAGGAGAAGTCCCTTATGAAGATAATATTCAGCTTTTTATTGATTTACATACTGATGATTATTTTGAAGTAACGGAAACTTATAAAGGTAACGGTTCTTTAAAGAGCTGGTGGGATTATACGGAAAATAATCTTTATCCAGGTAATTTTGTTCGTGCTTTAGCGGATGGTACCGTTAGGAAACAAATAAGAGCTTTTGATTCCAGTACTCACAATTATGAACAGGCTTGTATTAATAGGATGTTAAGAGGCCAACAAGGAGCAGCTCCTTA
>JAUXFU010000134.1 GCA_030622705.1 Candidatus Omnitrophota bacterium
AGAAGCCCAAGGCCGAACGAAAAGAACCTTACCGGCCGCCAATGGATCATCCGTTTAAAGGGCCTATGTTTAGGGCAAGATATCCACAGATTAACACTTATTCACAAAAAGAAAAAGACGCCCAAAAAGAAAAAGAACTACTACTAGTTTAATTATGAAAACAGGACATTTCTACTTTGGTAAAAAGGGGACATTTTAACTTTGGCTTGACATGAAATTATTTTGATCTTGACCCATACGAAATAATCTTATATAATCTTATATAGTTAGAATATAAGATTTTTTATCTTTCAAGATGGAGAAGATGGTGAGTAATGCATTTAATCGAAGATTAGAGGATTTACCTGCGGAGATTTGGGGTAAAATAGCCCGGATTGATGAATTAAAAGGACAGTGGTTTGCGGGAGCGAAATTAAACCCGCAAGTTTTAGGTCGCCTTAAAAGATCGGTGCTTATTACCTCAACAGGGGCTTCGACTCGTATCGAAGGTGCCCGGCTTTCTGATGAAGATGTAGAAAAGCTTATGCGCGGGATTTCTATGCAGAAGTTTAGAGATAGGGATAAACAGGAAGTTAAGGGATACTATGAGTTACTCCAGAATGTATTTGATTCCTGGAAGAGCGTTAAGTTTTCCGAGAATACTATCAAACATTTTCATAAGGAACTTCTGAAATATGTAGAGAAAGATAAACGGCACCGGGGTGATTATAAGAAAACAGAGAATAAGGTGGAAATGATTAATGCTGAAGGTAAATCCGTTGGCATTCTTTTTGATACCACTCCAGCGTATCTTACACCCAAGGAGATGCTGGAATTAGTTGAGGCGGCCCAGAACGCATTTAAGGAAAACAAATATCATCCTTTACTTGTAGCGGCTAATTTTCTTATTGAATTTTTAAATATTCATCCATTTCAAGATGGGAATGGACGACTCTCTCGTATTATTACCAATCTTCTTTTACTGCAAGCAGGATATTTATATATGCCGTATATTTCTCATGAAAAACTGATAGAGGATAACAAGCCAGATTATTATATGTCACTTAGAAAGAGTCAGAAGACTTTAAAGACCAATCGTGCAAATATTGTGTCGTGGCTCGAATTCTTTTTGATGGTTATTTTTAAACAATCAGAGATGGCTGTTGAGCTTCTTTCTCAGGAGAACATCGAGAAACTTCTATCAGAAAAACAGCTGGCGGTATGGCAGTATTTGCAGTCCGTATCCGTAAAAGAGGTCTCCCCAGGTGTAATAGCTAAGGAAACCCAAATAGCCCGGCCAACCGTTAATCAAGCTTTGGATAAGCTTTTGCGGCTCAAAAGGATTGAGCGGATTGGGTTAGGAAGAAGCACAAGATATCGGAAATTAGGATTTTAAATGAAATACTATCGGCCGGCATGGGCAGAGATAAATCTATCTAATCTCGAATTCAATTTTCGCCAGATTAAAAAAATAGTTAGTAAAAAAACTAAGATAATGGCAGTAGTCAAGTGTGATGCCTATGGCCACGGTTTGCTGCCTATAGCAAAAAGATTAACCAGGCTTAATGTTGATTATTTGGGGGTGGCTAGTATTGATGAGGCGGTTGTTTTAAGAAACAACAGGCTGAAATTGCCGATACTGGTTCTCGGTAGTATCCTTAATAAGGATGTCGAGCCGGTTTTTAAATACGATCTTATCCAGACGGTTTCTGATTATGATTTAGCCTTAAGACTCAATCAGAGGGCAAAAAGGGCAGGCAGGGTGATCCGGGTGCATATTAAGGTGGATACCGGTATGGGCAGATTAGGTGTTCTATTCACAAAGGCTGCGGCTTTTATTAGGGAGGTTAGCGGTTTGTCCAACTTGAAGATCGAGGGTTTATTTACTCATTTTCCCTGCGCAGACAGCGACCCTGAATTTACCAATTATCAGATTAAGATATTTAATCAATTAAACCTTGATTTGATGCGTATAGGAGTAAAGATTCCCTTGTGTCACTCGGCTAACAGCATGGGGGTTATGGGATATTCTCAGAGCCATTTTAACCTGGTCAGGCCGGGCCTGATGCTTTACGGAATTCATCCTAAGTCAGGCCTGGATATAAAGCTAAAGCCGGTGCTTTCGCTTAAGAGCCGGATTGTTTATTTAAAACGTATGCCAGCCGGGCAGGGTATAAGCTACGGGCGCTGTTATATAACAAAGAAGGAAACTACCGTGGCAACTTTATCTGTTGGTTATGGCGACGGTTATCCGCGCAACCTTTCCAATCGCGGGGATGTTTTAATGAACGGCAAGCGCTTTAGAATTAGCGGGGCGGTATGTATGGACCAGATTATGCTGGATGTGGGCGAAGAAAGACTTAAAACTGGCGATGAGGCTGTGCTTATCGGTTCGCAAAAAAACCTGCGCATTAGCGTTGAGGAATTAGCCGAACTCGCTGTAACCATTCCCTATGAAATTGTTTGCGGGATTGGCAGCAGGATTCCACGGATATATTCTAACTAAATTTACGGATAAGATACAGCCCAAAACTTAAGAATAGGATATGGCTTAGCGATACAGCCAGAACGGATGGAATCAAGCCTGATTTGCCGAAGGCAATCGAGACAGCATTGACTACATAATATAAAAATCCTACCATAATCGCGATTCCCATAGAAGAAAGCCCGGTTGCGCGCCTGCGCATCATTAACGAAAAGGGAATTCCCACAATAAGAATTATCAGGCTTGTCAGCGGCATCAAGAAACGCTGATAAAGGTCAATCTTCAGATTCCTTATTGCCGCTTTTGCTTTACTCTTGGAGAGCTTGCGGAGGTAATCATTTAATTGCCTGGCGCTCATGAATTCCGGATTTTGCCTCTGCTTTAAGAAATCCCCCGGGGTTTCTGTTATATCCATCAGCTGTTCGAGGAAATAGGTGGGTTCGCCTTCAAGGCGCCCATTTTCGTTAAACGCGTAGGTTATGCATTCATAGAAATGCCACTGTTTTTGTTTATACAGGCCTGTTGAGGCAACAATCTTTTTACGCACATTTGCAAGTTCGTCCTGTTCCAGGATGATAATTCCTTCCATTTTGTTATCCGGGACAATAAATTTATTAATAAAAAAAAGGCGGTTGTTTAACCCATAAATAGAAAGATTGATAATTGTTTCCCGGGCTTCAGGCGCATTCTTATTTTCTTGCTTCATTTCATTTTTTATCTTTTGTTTGATTAGTTCGGCTTGAGGGACAAATTTGTCATTGACCAGGAAAACCAGAACGCTTATCAGGCAGCCAAAGATAATCAGGGTTTTGCTTATCCGGAATATGCTTAGTCCTGAAGTGCGCATAGCGATAATTTCATTATTGCGGTTAAGAAATCCTAATGTGTACAG
>JAUXFU010000032.1 GCA_030622705.1 Candidatus Omnitrophota bacterium
CTGCATAGATGCGAACCGATAAAACCCGCGCCGCCTGTAATTAAAATATCCATATTTTTAAATCACTGCCTTTCTGTATCGCGCGTATAGAAACAAGGCTAAAAATAGCGTTAGCAGCATCACTCCATTAGCGACAATCATAATCGGGTTTCTTAAATGGATGCCATAGAGCATCCAAAAAAATACCCCGCAGGACAATTGCAGAAGCATAACTAAACTGATATCTGAAACGGATTTTGTCTTAAACATCCTTGTCAGCTGCGGGATAAAACCAAATGTGGTTAAGGCTGCCGCGCTTATGCCGATTATTGTCCAGACCATTTTTTAATACCTCCTGATATCCAAGAAGCGGCGTGAGCCGACCTTAAGAATCCCTGAACAGGAAACCATAAAATTCTCGTCTTTGATTTTTTGCTCATTAAAAACAACTGCTCCCTGATGAATTAACCGGCGTGCCTCATTGCCGCTCTTGCTTAAGCCATTTGCCGTAATAACCTCAATAATCCTACAGGGTTGCTTTATTTTAAAAACCGCAATATCCCTAGGCAGCCGTCCGGTAGTAAATACGCTCTGAAATTCCTCGCGGCCTACCATAGCCGACTTTTCTGAGTGATACCGGGCAACGATTATCCCGGCTAATCTTAATTTTGCCTCTTTAGGATGCATCCGCCTTATTTCATCTAAGTTTTCACCGGTAAGCAAAGTATAGTATTTTAACATTAACTCGTCGGAGATAGACATAATCTTACCAAACATCTCATGCGGCTTTTCTGTTACCCCAATATAATTACCCAGGGATTTACTCATCTTATTAACACCGTCAGTCCCCTCCAATAACCCTAAGGTAATCAGCGACTGGGGTACCTGGCCAAAATCCCGCTGGAGGTCCCTGCCCATCAGCAGATTGAAAATCTGGTCTGTCCCGCCGATCTCTATATCGCTTTTTATTACCACCGAATCGTAACCCTGCAAAACCGGATACATAAACTCAAGAAGAGAAATATCCTCATTATTATCTAAGCGTTTTTTAAAATCGGCGCGGGCAAGCATCTGGCTTACCGTAGTATGCCTGGTTAACTTCAAAATATCAGCCACAGGCATCCGGTCAAACCACCGGCTATTGAACATGGTCTTAAGCCTGCTGAGATTTAAAATCTTACCCGCCTGCTTTTTGTAGGTCCGGGCATTTTTAAAAATCTCATCTTTAGTTAAAAGTTTCCTGATCTGTGACTTTCCCGAAGGATCGCCAATGCGAGCAGTAAAATCGCCGATGAGAAAATAGACGATATGGCCTAAATCCTGCAACTGACGGAGTTTCCTCAACAGCACCGTATGGCCAAGATGGATATCGGCAGAGGTAGGGTCAAAGCCGGCCTTGATTCGCAGAGGACGGTTGAGCTGTAATTTCTTAACCAGCTCATCCTCTGAAATTATCTCGACTGCCCCGCGCTTGATAATTTCAAGCTGCTGCTGAACTGTCTTTTTCACCGGTACCATCCTGTGTTGATTCTTTCTGGATTTTAGCGGAGAGTCCGATCTTCGCCTGCTCCGTATCCACCTTAATAACCCTGACCTTTAATTTATCTCCTGTTTTCAACGAATGCATCTGCTCTGAAGGGATCTCGCCGCTAAATATCAGCCCCTCCAGATTCTCCTCTAATTTAACAAATACCCCAAACTCGGTAACGTTTATTACCTCAACATCCAGCAGGGAATCCAATGGATACCTTTGGGCAATCTCCGGCCAGGGATTCGGCCGAATCTGCTTTAACCCTAAAGAGATACGGCGATTCGCCCCATCAACGGAAAGCACAATCACCTCGAGTTTTTGCCCCTTCTTTACTATATCCTGAGGATGAGTTACGCGCTTAACCCACGAAAGATCCGAGATATGGATCATTCCTTCAATATTATTATCCAGCTCTACAAATGCGCCATAATCAGTAAAACCACAAACCCTCCCCGTAACCTTACTGCCCGGAGGATACCTGGTTTCAACCTCAGTCCAGGGATTCGCCTCTAGCTGTTTAACGCTAAGGGCAATCTTGCGATTCTGGGCATCAACCGATAAGACCTGCGTCTCAATGACATCTCCGATAGCAAAGATTGAGGAAGGATTATCCACCCTCTTCGCCCAGGAAATCTCCGAAACATGAACTAGCCCCTCAACGCCTTTTTCCAGCTCCACAAAGATCCCGTAAGGCAAAATATTTACCACCTTACCTGTTAACTGGGAACCCGGAGGATATTTATTGGTTATATCCTGCCAAGGATCGGAAAATCTCTGCTTTAAACCAAGAGCAATCTTATTTGCCTCCTTATCAATATTTAAAACCATCACCTCTAATTTATCACCAACCGCGACTATCTCTGAAGGGTGACTTACCCTTGACCAGGACATATCGGTAATATGCAAAAGCCCGTCTACTCCTCCTAAATCAATAAACGCTCCGAAATCCGTAATCGCCTTTATCCTTCCTATTGTTGTCTCACCTACTTTTAACTTCTGCCATATTGACTGACGAGCCTCTTGTCTTTCCTTTTGTATTGCTTCCCGACGCGACACAACAATACTGCGCCGGAAAAAATTCAGTTTAGCAATTTTAAACTTATAGCTCTGATTAAGTATCTCTTTATCCGGCACATCCCTGAAACCGGACAGAGAACCGGGCAGAAACCCCTCTACCTCATCCACATCAACCAGAAAACCCCCTTTGACCTTTCTCTTAACCCGGCCTTCGACTAAATCGCCCGATTTAAAATCACTAACTATTTTATTCCAGCCCTGCATTTGTTTTGCTTTAAGGCGGGAAAGGGCTATCATGCCTGCGTCATTCTCGATAGACTCAATATAAAAATCCAACTCGCAGTTCAGCTCTAACTTATCATCGACAAACTCAGACGCCATAACCACCCCTTCAGACTTAAACCCTACATCAACCAAAACCTCTTTAGACTTTATAGCAACTATCTTTCCTTTAATAATCTGGCCGTCGCTGAGTTTCTTTATACTTTGATTATACAACTCCTCTAAACTATTAGTATTTTCTTCCGACATCTTTTGAATTCCCCCTTCAGCAAACCTTATCCTTTAAGCCGTCTCATCTGGCCTGTTACGCAGCAGACGGATAGATTACCGCTTACCTTCACCGAGCCTGTTGATCTCCTGCATTATTCTCCCGGCAAAATCTTCATAGTAGCTTTTGAGATTACTCTTTTTAGGATAAAGCGGCCTCCCAAAATAAACCTTTATTTTGACTGGCCGAATAAAGCGCGCAGAACAGCCAAGTGCCTTCTGGGCGCCGTTAATAAAAACAGGGACTACCGGCACCTGGGATTTTACTGCCAAAAAACCAACTCCCAGCCGGTATGAACCCTGAACCAAGCGACTTCCCTCCGGAAAAAGCAGAAGACCCTCTTGCCTGCTCAGGCGCCGGAACGCCTCTTTTATGCTAGTGATATCAGCGGAATTCCGCCTTAGCGGAAACGCCCCTACCCTACGGATAAAATATCCCAGGATAGGAACCGCAAACAACTCATACCGCGCCATAAAATTCAACCGGCGCGGACAAACACTTGCTACAATACACGGGTCTAAATAACTAGCGTGATTACTCGCCAGGATAAAACCTTGAGTCGCGGGAATATTATTTAGACCGTTAGCCTCTAAACGAAAAACTATCTTGCTGAATATCCATACAGAAAAGATTGTTATCCAATATAACATTTAATAGAACTTAGCCGTTAACAGGACAAGCACAGGGGGCTTAAATCACAAAATTCCTGCCAACCTCAAGCAACTGTCTCGCCCGGGAAAGGCTTCTCGCCTCAGCATAAACCCGCACCAGAGGCTCAGTACCTGAAGCGCGCAGCATCAGCCAGCTTTCATCATCGCAAATTAACTTTACGCCGTCAAAATCCTTAACCTGAATCACCTTTTTACCCAACAGCCGCTTATCTGACTTAAACTTACTTATCCTGCGGGACAACCCGCTGGCTACCTGTGGATTATTATCAAAATGGATATCATCTCTTAAATAGTAATATCTCCCGAATTCCCGCTCCATCTCATTTAAAATCTTAAGCATAGGTTTCTTCTGATAAGCCATCATCTCCAAAAGCAAAAGGCCCGCTAAACTGCCGTCTCTTTCCGGAATATAATTCTTAAAGCCTATGCCGCCGGCTTCCTCGCCCCCGATAAGAACATCCGTTTTCTCCATTAATCCGGAGATATACTTAAATCCCACCGGCGTCTCATAAAGTTTAAGGCCTAAACTAACCGTAATCTTATCGATAAGGACACTGCCGGCAATCGTCTTAACCACGGCCCCGCTCATCCCGCGATTGCGCACAAGATGCAGAATCAGCAAACCAAGAATCTTTTGCGGATGGATGAATTCACCCCGGCCGGCAAACCCGGCAATTCTATCGGCATCGCCGTCTAAAACCATACCTAAATCATATTGCTGCTGTCTTAATATTGTTAGCGTCGGCGCAAGATTCTCTAAAACCGGCTCAGGTTTTATCCCGGCAAAAGAAGGATTAATCTGGTTGCGGGTAAAGCTTAATCTGATTTTTGTGCCTTTAAGCACATCGGCGATAAACCCATTGCCGCTTCCGTACATTACATCCACAAGAAGGCGGAATTTCGCTTTTTTAAGTAATGCTAAATCAATATAGCCGCGGAGAAATTTTATATAATCCCTGGTTAAATCCGTCTTGACTACTTCCGCAAAGCAGCTGCCTGCCTCTTCTGTCATTGCCTGCCGAACCCTGCGGCAGTAAAGCCTTTTTTCAATCTGACGCGTTATCTTAAGGGGAGCTGCCCCGCCGGAACCGGTCTTAATCTTAATCCCGTTATAATTAGCCGGATTATGGCTGGCGGTGATCATTACCCCGGCAGTCATACCTCTATGCCTGACCGCGAAGCTTAACGTAGGCGTAGGAATTGGCCTGTCCGAAAGAGTTACTGCTATAGACTTACTTGCTAAAACCTCACTTATAAGACGGGCATAGGTTTCTGATAAAAAACGAGTATCATAACCAACTGCGATTTTTACCGCTTTTTGGTTTTTGGTTTCCCTTGATTTTACCCGGGGTTTACTTTGGGCGTTTGGTTTTTGGTTAAAATAATCGGCAACGGCCAATCCCACACGCCGGACATTCTCAAAGGTAAAATTATCACTAATTACCCCGCGCCAACCGTCAGTGCCAAATTTTATCCCGCGCCCTTTTTTACTCATATCCAAATCTTTTACCTCCCTCTCAATTCCTGAATTGCCTGTTTGGGCCCAGGGGACTTAAATATATACGTCCCGCAAGCCAAAATATTAGCTCCCGCTTCTATTATCCTTCCTGCCGTAAGCTTATTTATCCCCCCATCAACGGCGATATCCCCGGGATAAATCCTGCGCAATGCCTTAATCTTGGCCAAAACAGAGCCAATAATTCCCTGACCTCCAAATCCGGGGTTCACCGTCATCACCAGCACAAAATCAGCCATATTCAGCAAAGCCCTGATTTTCTCTAATGGCGTTGCGGGATTAAGAGAAATGCCTAATCTTATGCCTTTTGATTTTAGCTGTTTAGCCCTTCTCCGAAAAGCCAGCAGGCTTATTGTTTCAATATGCACAGTAAGCATATCTGCCCCGGCAGAGATAAATCTATCGGCCCAGTTAAATGGCTGCTCAATCATTAAATGCACGTCTAATGGAAGCTTGGTAACCCGGCGGATACCGCTCAGGATATCCGGGCCAATGGTAATATTAGGGACAAAATGGCCATCCATTATATCGATATGGAAAAAATCTATCCCCGCCTTTTCAATCCGGCGCAGATCTTTACCCAGATGAGTAAAATCAGCCGCTAAGATTGATGCCCCTATCTTAATATTCATTTAACTAATTTAATCGCGGATTACCGCGGAT
The DNA here is from genome assembly GCA_030622705.1 of Candidatus Omnitrophota bacterium. The sequence continues at coordinate 5,928 of JAUXFU010000032.1, forward strand.
ATAGTGCACGGATTGCCACAGATATTCCTTCTTTAGCTATTAAGCCTGCATTCAAGTATTGTTTAAATATAAAGTTAGCAGTGTAATCCGTAGTCATCCGCAAAGAAAATCCGTGGCCATCCGTGATTAAAACTTAAGTTTTTAAAATGCCTATCTATAGAGTCCCTTTTTAATAATATATTGCCTGACAGAATCAGGGACTAAATAACGAAAAGAGTGTCTCTGCTTAATGCATTGACGAACCTCAAAAGCAGAAATATCCACTGCGCGAATATCAATTTTTGTCATATAGTCCGGTAAATTATCTAAAGCGTATGCCGGGCGGGTTGCCACGATAAACTTTACCAGGGCTATAATTTCCTTTAAGTCCCGCCACTCATTTAGATATTTAAACAGGTCCGAACCAATGATAAAATATAATTCGTCGCAGGAATAAATCCCGTTAAATTCCTTTATGGTATCAATCGTATAAGAACGGCTGCCCCTTTTTATCTCGATATCAGAAACACAAAAATAAGGATTTCCCTTAACTGCCAGCCTTAGCATTTTCATCCGGTCAACGGCAGAAATAATCTCTTCGTCATCCTTATGGGGAGGAAGATTCGCCGGAACAAATATTACCTTGTCTAATCCGATTTTCTGACGTACCTCTTCAGCTAAAATAAGATGGCCTAAATGAACCGGATTAAAGGTGCCTCCTAATACACCAATCTTCATACTATTGCCTGACCTGTCCTCTTCCGTAAATAACGTACTTATATGTAGTCAATTCCTCAAGCCCCATTGGGCCGCGGGCATGAAGCCGGTTGGTAGAAATCCCCATCTCTGCCCCCATGCCAAATTGATAACCATCGGTAAAACGGGTAGAGGCATTCCGGTAAACACAGGCAGAATCAACCCTGCTTAAGAATTCCTCAGCCGCCTTGATATTATTAGTAACAATCGAATCGGAATGATGCGAACCGTATTCATTGATATGCCATATTGCCTCGTTTAAATCCTTAACTACCTTAACTGACAAAATTAAATCTAAATATTCGGTACGAAAATCCTTGCTGCCGGCTGCCTTTATTCCTTTAACAATTCTCCGGGTAAGTGGACACCCGCGAATCTCGACGCCGGAGTCCTGAAAGCGTTTAATCATTAGCGGCAAAAAAACAGGCGCGATACTTTTATCAACCAGCATTGTCTCCATCGCGTTACAGGTACCCGGGCGCTGAACCTTGGCATTAAAACAGATACGCTGCGCCATTAAGCGATCGGCATTCCGGTGCACATATACATGACAGATACCCTTGTAATGCTTAATCACCGGGATGCGCGAAATCCTCTCAACCTGCCTGATTAAGCCTTCTCCTCCGCGAGGGATAACCAAATCAATGTAATCACTCAGCTTAAGCAACGCCTGCACGTCGCTGCGGCGGGTTGTAGACACCAGGCCGGCTGCCCCCGGGGGAATCGAGAATTTAGCCAGCACCGAAGACAAAACACTATAGATTGCTTTATTGGAATTAATTGCCTCGCTGCCCCCGCGCAGGATAACGCAGTTTCCTGATTTTAAACATAAACCAATACAGTCAGAGGTCACATCGGGCCGGGATTCATAAACAATGGCGATCACCCCGATTGGCACCCGCACCTTCGAAATCCTTAAGCCGTTTGGAGCCGTCCATTGTTTAAATACCTTTCCTACCGGGTCAGGCAAACCAGCCAATGCCCTTTGCGAGGCGCTCATTGCCTCAATCCGCTGCTTAGTTAAAGTAAGCCGGTCAATAAATGCCGAAGAAAGTCTTTTCCTACCTGCCCTGCGGAGGTCTTTTTTATTCTCATCCATAATGTACTGCCGGCTGTTAAACAAAGCCGCGGACATAGAGAGCAAAACTGCCTAAGTCGGAGGCCAAGCGGTCTTAGGAAGACAACACTTAGCTAC
>JAUXFU010000192.1 GCA_030622705.1 Candidatus Omnitrophota bacterium
CGGCCTCATCTACAAATTCGCATCCTCCATACCAACGTCGCTGAGGATACCCCTCGGCATATTTATTAGTAAGCACTGAACCTTGTGCTTCATAAACTGCCAAAGGGACAGAATTCTCTGAAGCAATCAACTCTAAATTCTCATCCTGCCTTTTGATTTCATTCTTGATTACCTGATAAATCTGCGGATCGATCTCTTTTAAACGTTTCAATGTTACCCCTCTCTCATCGGCACTTAGCGCGCAGAAAGCACTAAGTGCTATAGACTATTTCTAATACGCTTATCGAATTCTCGTATTTGATTAAGTCTGCGCTTATGCCTTCCTCCAAGGAATCTGGTTTCAAGCCACATTCGAACCATACGCTTAGCCATAGAGCCTCTAACAAAAGCTGCGCCTAAAACAAGAATATTGCTGTTGTTATGCTGACGGGAAAGCCTGGCTGCCTTTATATTATAGCAAAGCGCGGCACGAATACCGGGCAGACGATTTGCCATAATTGAATTACCAATCCCTGTATTACAGATAAGAATTCCCCTGCTGAATTTACCTAACGATACCTGATAAGCTAAGCTCAAGGCAATCTTAGGATAATCGCAACTCTCAGGAGAATAAGTACCAATATCCTTGATCTTAAAATCTAATTCACAAAGATATAACTTTAAGCTTTCCTTAAGCTGAAATCCAGCATGGTCGCTGCCGATAATTATTTTTTTCATAAATCTGTGCCCCGAGAAATTCTGGAAGAATTTCCGGGACTTGGTCCTCGCAATTCCTTAGAATTGCAGAGGGTAATCTGCTTTTAAAATCTGTGTAACTAATATAATCCTTATTTTGTTTACAAGACTTTATAATAGCTTCACTACCCGGTTTATCGCCTCCTTGATTGTAGAAAAAACATACTCATGAAACTCAACCGGCTGGCCAATAGGATCCTCGATATTCAAAGATACACCCTTTATCCCTGCTGCCGGGCCAAAATCATTGGCGCGAAAACAAGCAAACTCCTTTAATAAAAACAGTTTTGTCTTTGCCTGAGGCACTAACTCTAAGATTTTCTCCTCATGCATTTTCTCCATCACTAAAACAATATCTGTTTTTTTAATCATCAGGCTGCTTATCTTCCTTGACCTATGTCCTTCTACGTCAATACCCTCTCTTTGTAAAACCTGCTGTGTTTGAAGACTTACCCCTAAATTAGAAATTCCTAAAATTCCCGCGGATAAAACCTCAATATCATCCCGGTTCTCTTGTTTAAGCCTTTTTTCTAAATATGCCTTTGCCATAACCGAACGGCAGGAATTTCCGGTACAAACAAAAAGCACTACCTTCTTGCGGACGACTTCCTCAATCTGTTGTGAGCTTATTGCTCCCTGCCGCTGAATATTATAATGTTTCCCGCTCAAATCAACTACAGAAGACTCAACTCCCAGTTTGGCTTCTCCTGCGTCTATGGCCATTTCCACCTTATCATCTAAGTTCGTTATTGCTTGCTCAAAGTTACCCGGTGCCGGCCTTCCGGAAAGATTAGCTGACGGACAAACCAAAGCAGCGCCCACAGCAGCAATTATATCCAGGGCAACATTATTATCCGGCATACGCAATCCTATTGTATGACTGTCCTGTCCCGGCAAAATCAAAGTCAAGGGACCAGGCCAGAATTTATCAATCAGCTTAAAAACCAATTTGTTTAGCCCTCTGGCAAAAACCTCAATATCCTCCTTATTATCGATAAGCAGAGAAAAGGGTTTATCCTCCGGTCTCTGTTTTACTTTATAAAGCCGGCTAACCGCCTGCCTTACGCGCACATCAGCAGCAATGCCATAAACCGTTTCCGTAGGAATA
>JAUXFU010000002.1 GCA_030622705.1 Candidatus Omnitrophota bacterium
AGCCTGATGGCGGTTTTTTCTCCGATGCCTTTAACCGAAGGAATATTATCGGCCTGATCTCCGGCAAGGGAGATAAAATCAATTATTTGATGCGGCCTAACCCCAAAGTCCTCCTGAACCTTCCCGACATCATAGACCGTGCCTTTATCTTTATAAGGATTAAAAACCACCACCTGTTCATCAACTGATTGCAAAATATCCTTATCGGGACTAACGATCATTACGTCCAGGCCATTTAACCTGGCTTGTTTAGTTAAACTGGCAATAAGATCATCCGCCTCGAAGCCAGCCTTTTCATATATAACAATACCGTAAGAGCGAATTATCTGTTTAATAATTGGAATCTGAGTTGTTAAAGCTTCGGGCATTGGGGGACGTTGAATTTTATACTCAGCAAATTTTTTTCTCCGGAAGGTATCTCGTGATATGTCAAAACAAACCCCTAAATACCTGGGATTCTCCTGTTTTAAAATCTTATTTAAAAAATTCACAAATCCAAAAATGGCATTAGTGGGCTGACCAAAAGAAGTACTTAATTCCTTTAAGCCATAATAACAGCGGTAACAAAAAGCATTGGCATCAATCAGATATAAACGGGACATATATTAATACTAAGCTATTCGGTAAACCCCGCTAGACAACTTCGTTCTTTTACCCCGTTAGAAAAATATTTTCTAACGGGGCGAGCGGTCTGCGGCGACGGTGGCTTTCTCTAACGCGGTAAATGTTAAGGATACTGGGTTAAAAGATTATTTAATTACTGAATCGCTACACAGGATAGTTACATTAATTATTTGAAAGGCTTGGGGGGTAATTCCCGCGGCTATCTTATCAAGTCCAAATAATACTATGTTAATTTTCTTTCCTTTTTGTTTTCCGGATTAAGACTTAAGGCAAAATTAATATTATTCTATACTTTTTTCTATCCGCTCTTTTAGTATAATATTTCTGCGTCATTGGAAAACCGATGAACCCGAGGATAAACCCTTTAATCTTTCAACCCTCCTTCTGATTGAAAGCTCCCGGGATAATTGTCTTGCTTCATCCTGAAGATATCTCTGCCTAAGCTGCGGAAAGGCTCTTCTTAACGCCTCTAACCTTATCTGCGCCTTCTGAGTCCATGGATCATCATAGTTGCCTAATTCTATCCTTTTTCGCCAAAAGGCAGCAGCGCGAACGTAATCCTGCTTCCGTTCATATAACATAGCCAGATTGGAATAAAGATTGACATAATTAGGATCAACATCTATGCCGGCTAAATAAACCTCCTCGGCCTTATCCAGCCACCCGCTTGCTTCATAGATAATCCCCAGATCATTGTAAACGGCTACGAAATTAGGGTCTAAGGTTATCGCCCTTTGATAACACGTTATTGCTTCATTAAGGCGTCCTTGTTGTTGCAGTTGAAGGCCTCGATTACGGAAAAAACCTGGTTGTTCTTGAAATGGAATTGATTCCCTTGCGGCAAGTAAAAGGAATAAAATAACAACAGGCAGTAAAAAAATAATAAATTTATTCCTTTTATATAATTTTAACATATCCTGGTTTAGGATACAAGAGAAAAAACAAAAAGTCAAGAAAAAAGGCTTACCTGTTACGCCACGCCAAAGATTTTGCTACGTAGGATAAATTATAGCAGGTCTGGCATACTTAAAACCGGATGCCCTACTTCGGCTAAAAACTCTAGAAGCTGCTCTAAAGTCATAACTTGCCCTTCATCGGCAATCTTATCCAATAAATCAAACTGACCAACCTGGTGACAACACTGCTTTAATTTCCCGTTTAAGCTTTTCTTTAACTCTTTAGGCATCCAGACAATGCGGGAAAGGCCGCCATCCGCAGAAATGAATTTTTTACTTAAAATATACGACTTGCCTATCCCCAGAAATCCCGGGGTTTGCACCCCGGTTCCTATCAAACCGGCTAAAGAAGTAAAAGTCATCCCACAGGGCGTCATGCCGGAGTAATCACGGTTTACAATCATAAATCCATTTGCCTCAGGAATAATCGCTACAATACACTCAAAGCAGCCGCAAGAGGTCTGAGGAGTATCCATAAGCGAATACATACTTATCCTGTTTATGGTTTTATTCGATTTTTCATAGACAAAATCATTAATATTCTGCCACTGTCCGAGCTCGCCATCAAGCATTCTGCCTTTTATTATTGGCTGGTTTGGCCCGGTAGGCATAATCTCATAGCTGGCCTTAGCATCCAGCCAGGAATAAGCTCCACAAAGCCCTAGCCGCTCAGGAGCAACAATACAGACATGATTCGGGGCAAAAGATTGACAAAGCGTACAGCCGTAAAAAGTATCCACGCCTTCATCGGTCATCTCGCTAAGGCGCTCATCGCGTTTATGGTATATCTTTCTTGCTTCAGTTAATAATCTTTCTACATCTGACTGGCGTGTATATAATTTAACCTGAATCTTATCCACAATTACGCCGTATTCCTTATGAAACATTGCATGTAAAAATAACCCAAGATGCTTAAGTCTAAAGCCCCTCCCATAGGCCTGCCGACTTATTCTTATCGCGAATGTATCCCGCTGGCCAATATGAGTAATTCCCATTACATAGTTTGTAAAACGGTGTATCTGACGCTCTAGCACCGGCTCAAAATCCCTCTGCATCCTTATTCCGAAAACTTCTATACTTATCGCCAGGGGTAATGATTTGTTTCCTTTTTTTAATTGATCGATGTCCGAACCAATAACCTCAACCCTACCATCATCAACTTCCTCAGACTCTTTTAATACAACATACTCGAAAGCTAAAGAAGCCTTCCTGCCAAGTTCTATAAATAGCTGCTCCTTTCTTACGCGCTCACCTTCAAATGCCGCTGCATAAGCAACAGGGATGGGAATCTTAAGAATACTCACCTTTATGCCTCTTATCTCAATTGCCCGGCGCACAATCTTTTTCCGGTCAGGCTCTCTGGTCAACGCTCCATAAGTTGTAATTCCGCAAGGCGAAACCTGTGGTATTACAGTATCGGCGATTACCGGAAAACCCATATTCATTATTCCGGCGGCCGTGGCATATTTCAAATCATTTAATTCGCCTAAAATCAAAGAAAAGCCAAGAACTCTTTCTTTTGTATACAATAAACACTCCCTCAATTGGCCAGCCTTTAATCCGCCAAAGTTAAGCGCGACGCGAATCGCCCAATTTAAAGGATAAACCGCTGAGAAAGTATCTCTTCCATAAGCAACGATATGATTATCCCAGCCTATTTGTACATCTTTTTCGATTAACTGATCAATTATAGAGCGGCCGGCAGCGTTTGAACCGACAAAAATAAGAATATTCTTTTCCTGTAATTGCCGCACGATTTTAACTGCAGTCTTATTATCCGGCGCTGCTCCCATAATCACTGCAACACCTGACATACGTCCATCAACAAGTCGTATGCCTAAGGAGCGCATGATTGTATCGGCAAAAAAACCATCGCAATCTCTCTGCGGCTCCTGTTTATAAAGATAACGCAAAGCCATAATTATCTCCTCTGCCAGAAGGCTCGCGAGACCTGCCTCAAGCGCATCTGAAAAATAAGCAAGCCGTAAATTTACGGCTTGCTTGAATGACAATAATGACTTAGCATGCTCTAATATTACCCGGGAATCTCTCAAAGTTTCTGCCTTTATCCCCATTAGCGCATAAGCCATAGGCAGATAAAAGGCGGTCCCGGGAAACCGTAAATTCTGCGTTTCCCGTAACTGGCTGATTGCCTGATTTAAAGAATCCTCAGCTTGCCTGACTATCTTTTTTGCTCCCCTGATAACCGAAGCAGCAACTATCCTAGACATTAGACCCCTTCCTTGATCAAGACCGTTTCTAAATAACCCCAATGATGTCAGATGGTTGCACTAGAAGTGACCCTATCTTTTTCTTTAAGTAAATCTAATATTCGCGCGTAACTAAAGGTCTCGGAAATTAACTCATCCTTAACTGCGGAAATATCTACATTTTTCCTGATTAAACTTAAAAAACCGCCGCAATTTATTATATCCCCCACCGCAATCATTCCCACAAGATGATTACCTTCTAATATAAACTTTTTGTAGATATTCTTCTTTTCATCAAAAAAAACCAGTTCCTCGAACCCTGGACCCTCTGGCCTGATTACCCCCATAGAAATGGCCGGAAGTCCAAAAAACTCGATTGAATTCATCGCTATTGATCCTTCATATTGAACATCCTGCTCAATCATATTTAATCCGGCTACTCTGCCCTGTTCAATGGCATTTGGCCAAAAAGCATTAACTACGCTGTTGTTATAAGCTGCATCGAGACTCTGAACCACATCTCCCGCAGCAAAAATATTAGGAATATTCGTCTTCATAAACAGATCAACCAAAATTCCTCTATCTCTTTTTATTTGCGCATCTTTAATCAAATCCGTATTTGGATTAACCCCTTTATCGATAACAAGGATTGAACAAGCAATAATCTTACCGCTATCCAGCTTTACTGCCTTTAAATCCCCGTTGCCTAAAATTTCTATTATATCCCCTTGTGTCATAATCTCAATACCGGAGTCTCGAAATCGGCTCATAAATAAACCTGCCGCTCTTTCATCAAGCATCCGCGAAAGGATATATCTTGATTTTACGATTACCTTCAACTCCTGATGTCTCTTAACAAGGCCATAGGCTGCATTAAGGCCGATTAAGCCGCCGCCTAATACACAACTGGAGGAAGATACCGCAGTTAAATTTAATATCCCCCTTACATCGTTTATTGTCCTGAACCCGAATACCCCTGCTTTCTTAAGCCCCTTGAGGCCCGCGGGAAACTTAGCAGAAACACCTGTAGCAATAAGTAAGACATCATAGTTTATCAGGGTCTTATCCTCAAGCACAATTCTATTCTTCCTTGGATCTACTTTAATTACTTGTTTATTAAGAATTAAATTCAGGTTATTTTCTTTATAAAAATCCTCCGGCCGATGAACTAACTTCTCCTGTGGGATTTCTCCAGCCAAAAAATAGGAAATAAGACAACGGTAATACGAATTATAATCCTCATCGGAAACTATAGTAATCTTACTGTCTGTGTCTTTCTCCCGGATTGCCTCAACAGCAGAAGTCCCTGCTGCGGAATTACCGATAATAACAAAATTCTTCATCTTACAGCCTTTCTAAGATTCTATCGATATCGACATTCTCTTTAATTAACTTTTCTACCGCTTCTATCTTTTGTTTATCCTGAGGCCTTATCTTTACCATAAGATCATGGATATAAGAAGCAACGCTATAGGTATCGGGCCCGGCCAAAAGGACAGGTATCTTAACCTGCTCAACCATATTCATAATCTTCTTACAGGGAATCATATTGCCGGTCAGGATAATTCCGGAAATATGGATATTCTCAACAGATCCGGAAAAACAACAGCCCAAAGAAGCCAAAACCATATCCTCACGGTCACCCGACGTAATAAGAAGAGCTCCCTCAACAAGGTAATTTAAGGCATTACGAGGCTGCATCGCGCCCACAACTATCTTTCTAACCAGATTATTCAATCCTTCTTTTCCGGAAAGAAGTTTAAAACCCGTCTCTTCCACTATCTGTCTTATTGAAGGATATGACAAAAAAGGAAGATAGGGAATAACCCCTAAAACTTCAATACCCTTCCTTGCCAAACCCATTCTAAGCATCTTATCTATCTTAGAGAATTTCTGCGGTAAAACCTTATTGATGACTACCCCCAAAATCTCAATACCCTCTTTTTCAAAAAGCGATTTATTCAAAAGAATTTCATCAATCGGCCGGCCAATCCCGCCGGAAGAAACAAGAATAACCCCTGCCCCTAACAGTTTAGCCACAAAGGCATTGGAATGATCAAATACTGAACCCACCGCAGCATGACCTGTTCCCTCGATAACCACTATATCTTTATCCCTGGCTATCCGGTCAAAAGACTCCTTTATCCGGCGCGTCAACTCTTCCTTGTGGGGATTATTGATATACTGCTCAGTGAAGCCTTTCTCTACGGCAATCGGACTCATATCCTTCAACGCATACTTTATACCCAGCGATTCAAAAAAACTCTCGATTAAGATTGAATCCTCATCTATCTTTTTACCTTCCTCCTCCAGATAACGCTGGCCGATAGGTTTAATAAAACCAATTTTTTTGACCTTCTCCCTAAGATTATAAATTAACCCTAATGCAACCGTGGTCTTACCGTCATTCTGCCTTGTTGCTGCTATGAAAAGTTTCTTCATTTATAATGAGTCTACAACTTCCGCCCTGAGCCCTTCGACGAATTCAGGATGCTTCCTTATTATAAACCAGCTGCATCTAAAACCAGGGCAACCTTCTTATTCCATCCAATCGGCATAATATGCACCCCCTGACACATTGGTTTTAACTCCTTAATCAAACGTACAGCTATCTCTATAGATTTCTTAGCTCGATCTTGCTTAGGCACTGCGTCCATTTCGTCTATCAGATCCTGTTGAACGTTTACACCTGCGACATTCTTATTCATATATTGTGCCATACCCGCAGATTTTAATAAAACAATACCGGCTAATATTGTTGTGTTTAAATGTTTAATTCTGGATAAAAAATTCTCAAACAGCTTAATATCATAAACCGCCTGGGTTTGGAAGAATTCCGCGCCTGCGGCAATTTTCTTCTCCATCTTGATAATCTCCGGTTCTATGGGGTCTGCTCCCGGGTTAACCACAGCCCCCATGCAAAATCCCGGCAGCATACCCTGAAGCTTATTGCCTGTCATATCAACTCCCGCCTGCAGCCCTTTAACTACCTCAAGAAGCTGCACCGAATCCAAATCAAATACCGGTTTTGCCTGAGGGTGATCCCCTAATGTGGTATGATCACCGGTTAGGATTAAAATATTCTCAATGCCTAAACTGGCCGCGGAAAGAATATCTGACTGTAAAGCAAGGCGATTGCGGTCACGGCAGGTAACCTGAAATACCGGCTCAAATCCGTTTTGCTTCAGGAAAGAACATACTGCCAGAGAACCCAAACGCATCACCGAACTCTGAAGGTCTGTAACATTTATCGCATCTACGCGGCCGCGGATAAGTTCAGCATCCTCTAAAATCGCCTGCGTCTGAATCCCTTTTGGGGGCCCGACTTCCGAGGTTACCAAAAATTTCCCTGCCTTAATTTTCTCCTTAAAATTCATTATATTCTACCGCCCCCTACGTTCATATCGCACCTTACCTCACCCATCTTGCAACTAAATTACCGACACAATGAGAAACAACGATTATAAATAGAGCCAGCAGCATATGCTCTAAAATAAGTTTTATTGGGTTTTCCCGTTTAATCTTGGCAATATAAAAATTAACCAGGATAAGAAGCAACATCCCCCATCCAATAGAAACAAAAACAGCTATTTCTAAAGGGTACATCCAAAGAGGAATAACAAAGCTCAGGATAAAACCGCAAACTGAAACAAAGGTAAAAAAGGTGGTTAGCCAGATTTCCCTGTGTGTATGCTTAGCCCTTCCCTTCTCCAATTCTGCTTCCTCAGACAAATGTAGCCCTGCGGCATCAGCTAAGCCGTCAGCTATTGCTATAACAATAATTCCGGCAATCACTACTAACCTTGAGGAAGTAGCTGCATTCAAACCCACAATTATCCCTAAAGCGGTAATTACCCCTGAAGTCAAACCAAAAGAAATACCTGTAGTCAATTGATGCGAGTATCTTTGCTTCATTTATGTATTTTTAGTTACAAATTGCAAACCCCGTTAGAGAACTTCGTTCTCTAATCCCACAGGGTTAGCCCTTTCTATACCTATTAAGGAAAAGGCTACCGGTCTGCGGCGGCGAAGAATTTAAACCACCGGCGGCTTTCTCTAACGGGGTAAAGCTTAAACAGAATGACAAAATATCAGGATTGTTGAAATTTAACTGCTTCTACCAGATTGCGCATCAGCATTGTAACGGTAAGCGGGCCTACCCCGCCGGGAACAGGCGTAATCCAGGCAGCACGCCTGGCTGCTTCCTTAAATTCCACATCCCCAACAATCTTACCATCAAGGCGGTTCATCCCCACATCAACAACTATCGCATCACGCTTAACCCAATCACCCTTAATTAAACCTGCCTTGCCTGCGGCAACAATTAAAACCTCGGCCCTGCTTACATGCTCTTGCAGCCTTCCTGACCAAGAGGTTCCGATATGACAAACCGTAACTGTAGCAAACTCCTCTAACAATAGAAGCGCCAGTGGCTTGCCTACAATCTCGCTATGTCCGATAATTACCACCTCTTTCCCGTATAAATCCGTTTGTGTCTCCCGTAATAATTCCATAACCGCGGCCGGAGTACAAGGCAGGATCCGCCTCTTGCCAATGGTTCGACTTGGCTCACCACTGGTGCTTCGACTTGGCTCAGTACCAAAGAAAATCTTACCCATATTTACCGGATGAACACCCTCTACATCCTTTTCCGGCAGGATAAAACTGCTCATCCTTTTGTAATCAATATGCGCCGGCAGAGGCATTTGCAAAATTATTCCGGCTACGCCATTATCCGCATTTAATCTCTGAACAAAATCTATTAATTCCTGTTCTTTTATACCCTGACTCAATTTATGGAAGTTATATTCTATACCCAAAATCTCAGCGGTTTTCTTCTGCGACCTAACATAAACCTCGACACCCGTATTCTCTCCTACCTGAATACTTGCCAATACCGGCTTTAATTTTAGCTCTTGTATCTGCTTCTTCAAACTTTCCTTAATTCTTGCCGCGACAGGCTTACCCTCTAATAATCTCATTTATCCTTACCTCTAAATTCTGCCTTGTTTTCCTTAAAAAACTTTTCTTTTTATTTAATTCCCCGGTTATTCTTTTTACCCGCGCTTTGTCTTTTAAATATTTTAGATTTATTCTCACGTTAAATACCGCGCTGGCAAATCCCGCCTCAAGCAAAATCGCGGCAACTGCCACATCACTGATTAAATTCGCATTCCCTTTCTTTACTAATGGCGGACATAATTTAATTGCCTCAAGGCAAAGCCTGCTTACCTGCAAGGGGACATTCAGGGCTTTACTTATATCTTTACTGTTAAAAGCTGCCACATCTAAATCTACTAATGCTAAAAATCTCTTTCTTATTCTTTCTGACACAGACAGCATTCTGGTTAAATCTGCCCGATATCTTGCATATTCAGATTTACCGAGACTAAAATTAATAACCATACCAATTAATGCCACCCCCATGGCCGCTGTCAATGCCGCTGCGGAACCTCCACCCGGAGCAGGTAATTTTGCCGCCAGATCATCTAAATACCTCTTAATAGATTTGTTGTAATACATATCTTCCGTTCGTTGGTTTAAACTAGAACAACCCTGTAATTCTGCCGTCATCATCAATATCAATCCTCTCGCCCGCAGGATTACTGGGTAATCCAGGCATTGTCTGCATTAATCCGCAAAGAGGATACAAAAATCCGGCACCGACAGAAGCACGAATATCCCTTATCGGCAGGATAAAATTCATTGGTCTTCCAAAAAGCGCAGGGTCGTGCGATAAAGATAGCTGTGTCTTCGCCATACACACTGGTAATTTATCCCATCCGAATTTCCTAAAAAGAGAAATCTTCTGCTGAACGGCTAAAGAATACTCAACTGCGGATGCCCCATAAATCTTTGTGGCGATAATATTTATCTTTTCTTGTATCGGCATTTCCAAAGAGTAAAGAAAACTAAAATTATTCTCTTTATCCGACGCTTTTACTACTGCTTTAGCCAAATCAAGGCCGCCGTCTGAACCCATAGTGAATACCTCGCTTACCACACAATCCTCGACCCCAAAATCCTTTGCTTTTTTAATTATAAAATCTATCTCCTTGTCTGTATCGTTAGCGAATTTATTTATTGCTACGACTACAGGAATACCAAAAAACCGCAAATTCTCAATCTGTTTTTCCAGATTACAAATCCCCTCTTCTATCGCGGGGATATTTTCCTCAATCAAGCCCTCATCCAGCGGCTTACCCATAACAACCTTAAACCTACCGCTATGCGCCTTTAGTGCCCGGACGGAACAAACCAAAACACAAGCATTGGGAATAAGTCCGCTGGTACGGCATTTTATATCAAAGAATTTCTCCGCCCCGCAGTCAGCACCAAACCCTGCCTCGGTAACAACAAACTCAGAAAGCCCAAGAGCAATCCGATCAGACAAAATAGAACTATTGCCGTGTGCAATATTTGCAAACGGACCGGCATGAATAAAGCAAGGGGTATTCTCGATAGTTTGAATAAAATTGGGCATTATTGCTTCCTTTAGAAGCGCGGTCATACTGCCGGAAATTTTGATATCCTGGCAGGTTACCGGTTTACCGTCGAAATCATAAGCGAGAACAACCCGATTCAGGCGTCGATGTAAATCCGATAATCCGTCTGACAATGCCAGTATCGCCATTACCTCAGAAGCAACCGTTATATCAAAACCTGAATCGCGAGGTATCCCGTCCTTATTCGACCCTAGGCCAACTTTTACATTACGCAGAAACCGGTCGCTTATATCAACCACGCGGCGCCACATTATCGTATCAGGATTTATCCTTAATTTATTACCTTTGTATATAGAATTATCTAAATACGCGGCCGCAAGATTATGAACGATGCCAATCGCGTGAGTATCCCCGGTAAAATGAAAATTGAGGCTCTCCATCGGAATAACCTGAGAATATCCGCCTCCGGCAGCCCCCCCCTTAGTACCAAAAACAGGCCCTAACGATGGCTGCCTGATACAAACACAAGTAAGCTTTCCTAATTTATTTAAGGCCATGGAAAGACCAATTGAGGTTACCGTTTTTCCTTCCCCCAGAGGCGTAGGGGTAATCGCGGTAACCAAGATATACTTTCCCCGAGGATTATTTTTGATTTTATCTAGAATAGACAAATCGATCTTGGCAATAAACTTACCATAAGGAATAAGATAATCTTTATCGATATGTAATTTCCCGGCGATTTCTTCTATCGGTTTAATCTGCGCCTTCTGGGCAATCTCTAAGTTCGATAACATTGTTTTTATTTAATGAATTTTTAAATCAACTCATCTCTTAATAAAAATAACGGTAATCCAGATCAAAGGCATTTTTGACCAGTTTTATCTCCGGTCGCATATCAAGATAGGAAATCGAAATTACATCAAAGCGGGCCGATGAATTCAAAAGTTTGTTCTGTTTGAGAAACAACAAAGCAGCCTGAGAAATTTTTCTCTGTTTGGAATCAGTTACGGCTTCCACGGGCTGTCCGAATCTCCGGGATCTGCGTGACTTTACCTCTATAAAACAAATAGTCTTTTTATCCCTGGCAATAATATCAATCTGCCCTAAACTATTACGGTAATTTGTGATGATTTTAGCGTAACCTCTTCTCTTAAGGAAATTAACCGCCTCTTGTTCGCCCCAGCGGCCTAATTCTATAGTTGCTTTAGACATAACCACTCATCTACTTACTACTTTATCTTTAATCCGTGATTAAAATCTGAAGTTTTAATAGGTATAAGAGAAACTCAAACGGTGAATCGAACACGGACCAAATTGTTTCAGGGCATTACGGTGAAAAGACGTCGGATAACCTTTATGCCTCAGGAATCCATACTGCGGCCAAACTCTGTCATATAAAGACATTATTCGGTCACGGCTTACCTTGGATAAGATAGAGGCAGAGGCGATGGTCTTTGATTTTTCATCGCCCTTAATGATATTAAACACAGGATAATCTAAGATCCTTAATTTGACGTCTCCGTCAACCAGAATACATATTTTTTTATCATTCAGTTTCTTCAATAGAGAAAATATTGCCTTTTCCATACACAAACCCGCAGCGACTCTAATATTCAACGCATCAATCATCTTTTCATCGACCACACCTAAAGCAAA
This sequence comes from Candidatus Omnitrophota bacterium, assembly GCA_030622705.1. The sequence continues at coordinate 11,893 of JAUXFU010000002.1, forward strand.
TTTAGATTTCTGTATAATCTCTAAAAATGCATTCTCTCTTTGATTCGCGCTAAGTTTCTTAGAATCATCGATACGATTTTTAAACCGGGCTGCCTTAAGACATACTGCTGCTGCCACTACCGGACCGGCTAATGGGCCGCGTCCAACTTCATCCACTCCGATAACCGTACTAAATCCCCGCTTTTTAAACTTTTTTTCTATCGTGAAATCTGCCATTAAACCCTGGTTGCCGCCTTGCCTATTCTTCCCCTTAAATAATATAGCTTTGCCCGGCGGGCTTTACTCCGACGGTTGATTTCAATGCGTTCGATCCGCGGCGAATAAGTAGGAAACACACGCTCTACGCCTTCACCATAAGAAATCTTTCTTACGGTAAAACTGCTCCTTACCCCACTGCCTTTTTTAGCAATCACTATGCCTTCAAAGGGATGAAGCCGCACTTTATCCCCTTCAAGAATTTTACTCATAACCTTAACTGTATCACCAACTCGAAAATCAGGAATTTCTTTCTTCGTATATTCTTGCTCAACAAATTTTATCTTATCCATCTCTCCTTCTCCTTTTCAGCCTACCTTAAAAGGTCTGCTCTTCTTTGTTTAGTAATCTTTATTGACTGTTTACTGCGCCACTGCTCAATCTTCTTATGATTCCCGGACAAAAGCACAGAAGGCACTTTCAATCCCCTGTAATTTGCCGGCCTTGTATATTGGGAATACTCTAATAAATTACCTTCAAAAGATTCAGAAAGCAAGGATTTCTTTTCCCCCAGGACCCCGGGAATTAACCGAATTACGCAGTCAACAACCACGGCTGCCGGGAGTTCTCCTCCGGTAAGAACATAATCACCAATCGATATCTCTTCGTTAACTAAAGATTTCCTTACCCGCTCGTCTACTCCCTCATAATGCCCGCAGATAAAGATTAGATGTTTATATTTCGACAACCTCTTGGCTAAACGCTGCCGGAATGTTTTTCCTCGCGGGCTCAATAAAATAACCTTTCTGCTCTTTGACCACCGGGCTTTAGTCTGCCCATATATAAACTCAACTGTATTAAAAATAGGTTCAATACGCATTACCATACCCGGGCCTCCGCCAAAAGGACGATCATCAACCTTATGATGCTTATCAACAGAGAAATCCCGCAGGTCATGAACAAAAATATCCACCCTTCCTTTTGCCTGCGCTCGCTTAATTATCGATTCATTCAGAATCGGAGCGAACATCCGGGGAAAAATAGTAAGAATATCAATACGCATAGTAATATAGTAGCAAATAAATAATATAGAAAGATACTTTTAAATTACAATACACAAATTACAAATTATCCCCCGCATTCTTTTAGATTGCGGCGGATAATTTGTAATTTGGAATTTGTGATTTTTTTATTCTCTCTACTTGCTACTCTCATTAATATATTTCCTTAAGAATTCTTTCTTGAACTCATTAAATCTATCTTGACAAATTGCCTGTCTAATCCTTCGCATCAGTTCCAAATAAAAATGAATATTGTGTAACGAAACCAGCCTTAAACCCAAAATCTCATTGCAATTAAATAGATGTCTTAAGTAAGCACGGCTAAAATTTTGGCAGGTATAACATGAGCAATCTTTATCCAGCGGCCGATAATCAGAAATATAAGCAGCATTACGGATAACTAATTTACCCTCATGGGTAAAAGCAGTACCATTTCTTCCCAGACGCGTAGGAATCACACAATCAAACATATCCGAGCCCTCTGTCACTGCCTGAATAATATTCTCTGGCGTTCCTACTCCCATTATATAACGCGCCTTAAGCTCAGGCAGCAGGTTTAAAACGAAACTTATAATATTATACCTTAAATCCTCAGGTTCGCCAACAGAAACTCCTCCGATAGCAAAACCATCAAAATCAATATCCAGGAGTCTGTTTACGCATTCCCGTCTTAATTCTTCGTAAGTAGCGCCCTGCACAATTCCAAAAAGTAGTTTTCGATTCTCGATTTGCGATTTGCGATTTGCGGTATCCGACAATTTACCCATAACCGCCTTAGAACGCCTGGCCCAGCTTACTGTCCTTGCCATCGCAGTTTTAGCATAATCCGCAACGCAGGGATAATGCACACATTCATCCAACGGCATTATAATATCCGCATCTAATGAAAACTGCATTTCTACAACAGACTCCGGAGTTAAAAAAGATTTCTTTCCGTCGAGATGTGATTGAAATTCCACTCCTTCATTTCTGACATGCCCAAACTTAGCCAGACTAAAAATCTGATATCCTCCGCTATCGGTAAGTATTGCTCCCGGCCATGAAATAAACCTATGCAACCCGCCTGCTTCTCTAATCACCTCTATTCCCGGACGAAGAAAAAGATGATAAGCATTACAAAGTATTATGCTTACTCCTGCCTGCTGTAACTCCAGAGAACTTAA
>JAUXFU010000003.1 GCA_030622705.1 Candidatus Omnitrophota bacterium
TATATAATAATTCATCCGGAGAAAGCTCTTCTTGTCCTTGCCTTTCCCTGGTTGCTTCATTCAGCACTCCCGCGATTTTACTTCCAGGAAGGGAAAGTTCGCCTTCTATACCCATAAATATATCCTTTAATTTTTGTCCTGCAGTTGGTGATTGTTTTTTGGAAACATGTGTCAGCTTCCTATATAACCATCCGTCAAACAACCCTAAAACCAAAAGCCCAGCCAGAACTGCATTTCTTTTCACAGCCTCACTTATTCTTTCAGCCACAAATCGTTCTGCCCCGCTCTTGGCTCTACTAACTGCCCCTTTCACCCTCTCAACTGCTCCCTTAACTACCCTGACAGCGGCGGTGTATACTTTGTGCAGATCTTCTGTTAGGAACAAAACCCCATTAAAAGTCAGGGGCATGCCAAAGAAGGCGCCGTAGGACGCTGGCTTACTTCCGTCACGGCTGTCTTCTCCTTGGAGGCCTGTTGCCTTAGAAACCTCCATAGCACTTTCTTCTTCATTTTTAATTTGTTTCTTTAAACTATTGAAAAGATTTAAAGGATCTGCTTTCTTGTATAGCCGGCAAAAAGCGCATTCACCGCATAAAGGCTCAGGAGTTTTCATAACTTCGTTAATGATCTCTAAGGCTTTCCCTTCAGGCATCAAGAAAATATTATTCCATTTTGTATCCTCACTCATATCTTTAATGTCATCTAATAATACCGCCTCCAAAGCGGCTCTTTCTATCAAATGGGCCTGATGAGAATTCCTTCCATATTTAGTTATGGCTACCGCGTACTCAGAAAAATATAAGGGGATACCTTTCCAAAACGATACCTCATCCTTGTGTTTCCACAATTCCTTCAATAATCCTGCTTTCACTCCAGCTAAACGCCAACCGCCGGTTGTCATATCAAAAAGTAATTCAAGGGGAAGCGCGATTAAAGCCATAGGAAATCCGAATAAAGAAAGAATATTATTAAAAATCTTAGTTGGTTTTCTAAATATCTCTCTCCAGTCTATCACCGTGTCTATACTTTTGGCTAAAATGCTGCATCCATTGAATCGTGCAAAGATATTATAACGCAAGACTTCAGACTCATCCTTAGTCATAGTGAGCAGATAAGAAAAAGAATAGCTATAGAAAAAGAGGGCTAGTAATCCAGCCATAAATCCTTTAAGAGCCACATTATCCACAAGACCAAGCAATGCTAATAGCCCTCCAGCTGAAATTATATCCCCCATGATAATATTTCCCTGGAACATATATTTGTCTATAATATTTCCCTTCGCTATTTTTTCGAAATTCGTAAATGTCGAATAAAGAAGATTAAATGTTTGTAAACCTGCCCAGCCGAAGAAAAATGCAACTCCCGTTGCCACGACAATATCATCATTTATCATTGACAAATATTCTCTATAAATTAAAGTATAAATTAAAGTCCCTGCACCAAACATAGCTAGCTTGACGCCAAAAAAGGTGATAGTATCCTTAGCTGCCTTCATCTTACCGGTTATCCACTGTGCAGTAGCTTTTGCCTTGGTTATTGTTGGCTCGGCGGTTTTAACCCCTTGACCCCCGTCAGAGACACCTTTCAATCCCCCAACCACTCCCAAAACCGCAAGCCCAGCCAGGGCTGCGGGGAGACGCAGCCCCTTCTTATCCAGCGAACTGCCTGCTTGAACCATTGAGGCAATAGGTTGGGATGTTGTTTTGTCTATCAAGTTCCAGTGAACCGCGGATTTTATTTGCATCCATCTCCCTGAGAAGTTCCCAACTCCCGGCACGGCCGTTGCGAGCATAGACACGACCCTCTCCATTACCGAATACAAGAAAGAGCCGAGTCTTTCCGTAGGGTTCTCCGTTGCCGTTCTCGCGTGCACAGGCAAAGACTGTATTTTCGTGCTTAAATATAACAATATGCTCAAGCTTAAGCTCGGAATAATGAATTTTAACCATGATACACCTCCCTTAATTACCCCCGCCAGCAGGCCTAAGGCCGCAGGAACATAGCTATTTCTAATACCAAGATTATCAATCTGCTCTTTGCAGGCGTTTGTTTCAGCTTCTACTCCGTATTTGTCTGCCTGATTTGGCGCTATTTCCGGGGTAATACCGGGCAATTCAGAGAGATCGCTTGTCTGAATCCTTCTTCTGCTAATCATAGTTCCTAATACCCCGGCTACTCCTATAACTCCTCCAACGGATGCTAAAATTAAAGGATCTATCATATTCAAAGGCAACATTCCTGTTTGGTACGTAAGAGTTATAAAATTCACTATACAGTGAAACGCCATAGAAGGAATTAAAGAACGTGTCCTTTCATATAAAAGAGCAGCTAACATTCCAAAAGCAAAGAGATAAAATTGAGGGGTTATTACAACAGAAAACAAATCAATCAGGTATAGATCAACCTCACTACTCGCTAATTGATTCAAATGAAGACCAGCAAAAATAATCGAAGAAACAATTGATGCCTTGATGGCACTAAAATTTAGTCTATCCCTTAAAAATAGTTTATGCAGAGCTCCCCTACACAAATACTCCTCTATAATTGGCAATACGAAAGCCCCCATTACTAATATTGTTAAAGGAGTATTTGTCTCAAAAAGAAAGTACACCCCAATAGCAACAACTATTAGCACCAATTTCGACGTAATAAAATCCATTTTTTTTGTTTGGGCAAACAAACCTTTACTCCAGGTTCCTTTTACATTTCTATGCACCCACGATAATAAAAACCCTGCTACTCCACTTATTGCAGTCCATTCAACAAGATTGAATATCGAACCAGACATTGCCATCGTATATACGCCTGTTAAAACAGCCCCTATGCCTCCGGCAATAAGGTGCTTCACATTAGGATTTATTTCTCTTTTAATTGGCGATGTCCCTTGATTCTCTTCTACTACTAATAACCTCGACTCACCTTCTGCCTTGGTTATTGTTGGCTCAGCGTATTTAACCTTTTTATTCCCACCAAAGCCAAACAGCACCAAGACCGCAAGCCCAGCCAGGGCTGCGGGGAGACGCAGCCCCTTAGAACTGTCTGCTTGAACCGTTGAGGCAATAGGTTGGGATGTTGTTTTGTCTAGCAAATTCCAGTGAACCGCGGATTTTATTTGCATCCATCTCCCTAAGAAGTTCCCAACTCCCGGCACGGCCGTTGCGAGCATAGACACGACCCTCTCCATTACCGAATACAAGAAAGAGCCGAGTCTTGCCGTTAACTTCTCCGTTGCCGTTCTCGCGTGCACATGCAAAGACTGTATTTTCGTGCTTAAATATAACAATATGCTCAAGCTTAAGCTCGGAATAATGAATTTTAACCATGATACACCTCCTTTATTAGTTCTACCGTCAGGGACTTGAGGCTTTCCAACAGCCCCTGATGTAACCCCTGCCGTTGTTTCCCCTGCCACTAAAGAAAAGGACAACAGTATTGTTCTCAATATTATTCCCGATATAACCCCCAATATTACTCCAAATAAAACAGCCCCGGCTACTCCTATAAAGACTTGATTCCCCACCAGCCACGGAGAGGGTGAGCCAAGTGGAGCTAAGCCGGGGCCAATAAATCCCGCCCCTTCTACGCAGTAGCGTAAAATTAGGGTAAGAAGATACGGGATAAATACAACAGCCGCTGCAACAGAAAATATCCTTCCGGCCACGGACAGGAGGCTACGCAGCGGCCTGGGTAAAGCTGCTGAATTAATCTTATTGATTACTAAAGATAAGAAATCTTTTATAGCTGAAGATAACTGAGCTAATAATGGCTTTAATGATTGCAGGTGTTGTATCCAAGATTTAACCGCGGAGAATTTACGCAGAAAAGTAGTAATAACAGGCGGCGGGTCTCGCGCAGGCCGAGCCTCCCTAATCTGTCCTAATAGTACCACCGTTCCTAATAGGGCAAGACCGGTTAAACCAGGCTCCGGCAGGACGATGTTAGCTGCCAAATCCATTGCTGCGCCTAATCCGTCTATCATAGTAACTACGGCACCCAAACCAAATATAAACGGAAGAATGGAGATTGAAAGTAGACGATTAACGGAATTTTGTTGTAAGACCCGGTTCAATTCCTCAGCAGCAAATCTGTGGTCGAATTTTCTCCCAAGTTTAAGCACCAATCTAGACATTTGCTCTTTTAGCCTAGAATTAGTTAAAAGTGCAATCACATAGTTAGAAAAGGCAGCGTAGTTACCTGCTACGAATATACCATCCCTACCCTCTAAGTCGGGTTTTATCCCCCAGACAGCCAAAGGCGTGGCAACAATCGGCAACCCGCAAGCAGCAGCCTCCAGTAATTTCCCCCTGAAGCCCGTGCCCAGCTCAATTGGAGCAACAAGAACATCGCTGTTGCGGTACCGTTTAAGTACCTCGCCTTTACTCCCTCCATCTTCTATAATCACATTTTCATACTGATCCCGCAAATCAAGTAATTCCTGCGGAGGATTGTGCCCGATTGCGTAAAATTTCGCATCAGGGACAACTGCTAAGATTTTGTCCCAACAGTTATCTAAAAAGTTTTTCACTGCATCAACATTTGGATCATGCTCGAAATTTCCCAAATATAGGATATTTTTAGTGCTTCCCTCTCCTGGCTTCTTCTCTATCGGCGTGTAAAATTCCGTGTCAACCCCGTGAGGCACTACCGAGATTTTATTCTCCAGTCTTTGCCTATAGTCTATCAAAACATCCCTATCTTCAGGAGTTAATGTTAAAATCCTATCAGCAGCGTCGTACATCTTAAACTCGTAATTAAATAAATCCCTTAATGTATCCTCGCTAATAACTTCACCTTTTTCGACTCTCAGGTTGTGTGCCTTTGTATAACATTCGTGTACCGAAATCACACTCATAGTATCTGCAGGAATATGCTTGCGATTTGCCTCTATGTATTGCCCCATCATTGTGTAGTCTGCAATAACGGCATCGAAATGCTCCTCGCTGAGTGTTGATATGAATGCCTCTTCAACTTTCTCATTATATCCACCGTCTCCTGCAAGAAACATCTCTGGTCTATTCAATTTTTCAGAAAGTCGCTCTATTTCCTCATCGCTTCTTTCGTTACGCGACGTAATGCGGATAATCTTCTCGCAGAAAGGCTCAAGGCTTGTATCTGTTTTATCCTCTATGCCTGGAAAAGAAAAATTAGGTAGGAAAGGAGAAAAAGATACAACAGATAAGGCTACGCCCAAACCATCATTCCACACCATTCCAAGAGAAACTATAATCGCAGCAATGCCTGGAGGTAACAGCAACATCCAGTCCAACCCCCCGCCCATACCCACCAACACCTGAGACAACGCCCCCAGGAAAACAGCCAGCGCCTCGGCTAAGCCTAAGGGAAAATCAAGAAACAAAATGGGCATAAGGATGAACATGCAAAAAACATTAATATTAAACTCCTCTCGCCTAATAGCCTCATCTAAAGAATCTATGGCTAGCTGTTTTTTAAGATCTTCGACTTCATCAGGCCCACTCGATAAAGAGGTAATCATATAATTCATTAACTTAACGTAATTCTTCGCAGAAATCACTAAAGCTCTATTTACCACTCCCTCGCTGATTTTCCTCCTCTTGCATTCTTCTATAAAGAAAGTATGCACGAACTCAAGAAATCCACAAGGAAGAATTGCATTATCTCTAAATATCCACGCAGCCCTATTTAAAACCAATCTATACTGCACAGGACTAATCAAAACCCCTGCAATAGCAGGTATTGTTTTCTTAAATGTATTATCTAACTGCAGGCTATGTGTAACGCTAATATAATCTACAGTTGCCTCCAGTTTTTCTTTAAATGCCTCATCTGTAGAGGATTCATTCGAAAGCGCCAATAAAGCTTCAAGAAAAGATTTGTAAGGCCCAAATCTATATCTGTTTATCAATTCCCTCATAGCGTCTAAAACTAATACTGCCCGGTTAACATTCCATCTTAAACACTTACCTAATTTCTTAAGTATCTCCTCCTTTATATACTCCCTTTTATCCCCATACCCTGCTTTATCTGCCGCCTCCAGTAATTCCTCAATTGAATTTATCAGCCTACCACTATCTTTTCCCTTTAAAGCTGGCCACTTAGTTAAAACCTCAACCACTAAATTGGCTTTATAATTCGCAACCGATAAAAAGTCCTTTACCTCTTTTCTCTGGCCGGCTTTAGTTTTATAATCATTCATTGCCGCTCTGAGAAATGTCTCAGCTTCTTTCCAACCTAGTGCGTTTTTAACTGCCTTAAAAATGACCTTGGAGTTAAAATTGAGATCCACCAAATGATACACAATAAACTCGTATGCAGTTACTCTTTTAACGTCTAACTCAGTCAATACAATAGTGTCAAACGTTACCATTATGTTGTAATTAAAGCGGCGGACCATTAGACCCCTTCCATCTCTCTCGGTATATTTCCACATTCGGATAATCAACTCCAAATATTCATTATCCCTACTATCAACACTAGTACGGAATTGGCCAAGTGCTATTCCATCAATTTTTTGCACCGCTATAACAGGCCCACGAATACCATAACATTCCGGAATATTATTGGGAAACTTCAAATGAAATTTCTCCATAAGCTCTTTTTGCCTACTGAATGCATCCAGTCCATAAATTAAAGAATATCTTTCATTCACCTGCTTGGCATTTAAATACAACCAAATGACAAATTCCTCCTGCCTTCCAGATACAGTAGTAATGCTAACAAGATAAACCCCAAAATGCACTCCTACGCTCTTATCAGGCTCATCTATATAATCGATAAATATAGGTAAAACATATGATTCGTTAATACCCCTCTTTCTTAAAACATCCTCGATAAGGCGTTGCTTAATCAGATAATTATAAATGGTTTCTGAAATTCTATTAAAATGGCCTGCGGTTTTTACCTTTTCCCCCCATTTTATCTCCGGCATAGATTCTTCGTTAATAAGCATTCTTGATTCACGCCTATGTCTAACAACCCCTAATCCAAAAGGCAAGACTATTAATAAATCAAGGAGGGGAATTCCAATAGATAAAGGTGCAATAAACAAGGTAAATGCTGTCGCAACCACAGCCAAAGAAACTACTCCTATTAAAGGAGAAATACCCTTAAAGCTAAACTCCACCTTACTCTTGTAGGCTTTAAAGACATAAAATAACTTAACATTAACAGCCGCCGCGAATAAAACTTCTAACCGGCCATGGTCGGATGAACGCGGCGGCTTGATTAAAGCTCTTATTTTATTGATTACTGAAGAGAAGAACCGCTTTTTAGCTGAAGATAGCTGAGGTAATAATAGCTTTGATGATTTCAGGTGTTGTATCTGAGACCTAAGCTTGGAGAATTCACGCATAAAAAGATCGATGATAGCCGACGGCGGGCTTCGTGCAGACCACCCCCCCCTGATCTGTCCTAACAGCACCGCAGTACCTATAACAGCCATACCACCCAAACTAAGCTCCGGCAGAGCAACAGAAACTGCCAAATCCATTGCTGCGCCTAATGTGTTTATCATAGTAGCTACGACACCCAAATCCAATGTAGTCAATCCCAAAATAGACAAACCAAAGCCATCAACTAAACTAAATAACGCCATAGCAAATATAAAAGAAAATAAACAGTTAAAATCAGACCCCTCTTTTAAAATATCTTGCTTTATTAATATTTCAGCTACTTCTTTATTTCTTGCCTCATATATCTGCTCTCTTGTCCCATATACACCGCCTTTCTCATCCGCATATAACACAATATCATGCCGCTCCAACGCCTCAAGAACATCTGTACTTATTTCTCCCAAAGGTTCGTGTTGCGTATTTAGCCTGAGGAACTTCTCTTTGTTTTTTAATTCCTGTTCTTTGATACCCTCTAATTTAGCCGGCCAAAGTATAATTCTATCGCCGGCGCTATAACCCCCACCCTTAGCAACTAATAACTCCTGTCTGAGAGAATCATAATATATGATAATTGGCTTGGCTAATTTATGCTGCATTCTTACTCTGAGTACCTCAAGTTGTTTTTGAGAAATCCAGAGTTTCCCCTTACCAACTTCACAACTCAAATCGCCATCTTTCGCTTCAGCCCATTTGTAGGCTTCTTCTCCTTCTTGAATCCTTTTCTCTGCCTCTTCAGTAGTAAGAACCGGCAAAATTTCTATCAGGCCCCTGCAACCTGTCACAACCCTGTATTCTTGCCCGTCCTTATTTATTTTCCTTTTTGCCTTCCGTGTTATAAATACAAATCCCGTATACCTCTTGCCAAAAGAAATCTTGCGCAGCGTAATTCTCCAAAACTCCTCAACTCTTCTGTATTCATCTCTTAGCGCCTTGCGTTGAATCTCGTGAGCGCGTGTAACCATAGCATGCCAAGCTGCTTCCTCTGTAGCTTCCTCAGAAACCCTTAACTCAGCGGCCTCTGCTGTTGTCTGGCGTAAAACTCCCTGAATATTCTTAGCTATCTCATCTACATTATCCTGTGAGACAGCTCCGACTACCGGAAGCCTCAAGCCTAATGCCCTCTCTATCTCTGACTTTTGCTTGCTGAACCCAATAATTATAATCGGCTTGCCCTCAACCGGCACAACTACTGACCTCGCCCGCCTGGTCTCCTTACCCCGCATCATATCGCGCGGCGGGATACACGCAGGCATACCGTTTATAAGCCGCCCAATAGTAAAGGCCAAAAGCCCTAACCTTAGTTCAAAACCACCCTGCCGGCAAAGCCAATCACGGTTCTCAAGAAAACTGTCTGTTGTTAAAACCGTAAATTCCTTCTCATGCAGTTCCTGCATTAACTCAGAAATCCTTCGGGCTGAAAGCCCACTCTGAAAACCCTCCTTATCCCGGTCAATCCATTGGTCAACCTCAAGAAAGCAAACCGGGTTATTTTGGTTCAAACTCTCTGATATTTCCGGCTGTTTCTCCAATAACTGCCTTATTTCAGATTTTAGGTGCGAATCTTGAACCCAGTTTTCTACCTCGCACAAAATCCCATAAACATAATCCTTCAGCAGTATATTCTGAGGCGCTTTGTAGTTTTTCTGGCTAATGAATTCAATCAGCAATCTGCCAAAGGAATTAATGTGTTTAAAGGCATTAGTTGATAAATAGAGTATTGCCAATGAATGCAGGGCTGCCTCCTGAACCGCAGGATTAGTATCGTTAGATAAAACTTCTTCAAGACGCCTTAGTAATTCCGGGGTAGCATAATTAACCTCTCCGAGAGCCTTAACCGCGTTTATAATAACAACCCCGTTTACCTCCTCATTGCGATGCTGCGCCTTTTGAATCAATGCCCTGATAATATTCCCTATATTTTCATCAGAAGCATCCGTTGTGTAATCAGGATATTCCCGGAATAAAAACATTATCGCTTCAGCCACATAAGCCAACACCCAGGCTGACTCCTCTTTTCCTGAGGTCAAAACCCTTCCTAATACATGCATTGATTGACGCTGCCTAAACTCCCTGATCCCACGAGCAGCAGCGCCGCGGGCTACCTCATTTTTGTGTGTAGTAAGTATCTTATGATAATGCTCAATAATACTCTGTATATTATCGTCGCCTATATAATCCTTAACCTGCCCTAATATTCGCACCGCGGCCTTAACTACCCAGGGATCAGAGTCACCCAGCCTTTTTATTAAAAACTTAAGTATTTCTTTATCCCTTTCATCTCCAAATCTCTCTTGTAACCTAATTATACCCACAAATAGATATCCTAAGATATTGATTAGCTGCTCTCGCTCGCCAAAGTATTCTACGGTAGATTGGCTATTGGAATCAAAGAGAAGACGCTCAAAATCCTGCTTATAATGATTCACCAGGGCATAACCACCCTGCAAAATATAATCACCCATCAGCTGACGAACCTGCTTAATATTCCTGACTTTCCTCAACTCCCTATTTAACTGCTCTACTACTTCATCATCAAGTGGCTTATCTATGCCGGCAATATCTTTCTTAGTCACTTTTTCTTCTGCTGCTATTGGTAAGTCCTGCGAATCCTTATAGCTTTTCAGATAACCATTGTATAATCCCTCAATCGTTCTCCTTCGTTTACCGGCATCTTCTAAACTATTACTTTGCGCCATGCCAAAGGAAACCATAATCACAGCAATGCCCAAGCCTAACAGCAGCGCCCAATCCAATCCGCCTATACCCGCCAACATCTGAGACAACACCCCCAAGAAAACAGCCAGCGCCTCGGCTAAGCCAGGCAGAGGGAAAAAGGAGCCGGTAAATAAAACAGGCATAACGGCAAGGGGAAAGAAAGCAAAGAACTCCTTTTCACTTAATTCCTTGAGGCTATTACAATTCGGATAAGCTTGATTACCCCCATTTTTGACATAACGAAGAGAATAACCTCCTTTTCTTTCTATCTTTTCAACCATTCTCAGCCCATCCTTCTGAAATAAGAGAAATTCTTCTTCAATCTGTTCAATATATTCATTAGTAGCGTCAATAATTATCTCTCCGCTAGAAATCAAAGAATCAAATATGCATTGAGATACCATTGGCTTTTTTAAATAAGTCTCATCTGAGTCGTATTCATCCATAAAGATAGAAGAAGTATTATCTAAATATATCATTGAAACAGTATTTTTTCTTAATTCTCCTGCCATTGTCCATGGGGCAATTGTATAAACTATTACATTTTTCAATCCTCTCTCTTTAATCTCCCTGCGAAATTCTCTCACCCGCTGATAATTAAAATCAGAAACCAACCAAAGAACGCCTGAGTCTAATCGAGTAATTCTATTAAATAAATCCTGCTTATTATTGGGTTGAATAATTGCTTTTATCTTGGTAGCTTCAGGAACCTCTTGTCTTATAAATCTAATATAATAAACTATATCTGAGTCATTATTCCCCCAATACTTCTTTTCTGGTTCCGGATTATACTCCCAATTTTTATCTTTAAAATGCTGAGGACTACCTTCGGCATAGCCTTTGGATAAATCTACAAAATAATTATCATATTCAGAAATTACAGAAAAAGACTCCACCATCTGCCTGGCATAATCTTCACTTTCAGTAACTATCACAACCTCCCCGCCTACCACAAGATATTTACGTAAACCTTCTGATATTGCTTCATTAATAAACCTACTGCCAAGGTCAGGAAAAGGATAATTAAAATAAACACCGCTCACTGAGTTAGAATTAAAATTTTGTTCTAAAACAGGTAATAAACTACCTTTAGGAGTCTCTAAAATTTCTATATTTGTATTACCTCTCCCTTTTTCTCTTGCTTTAGAGACGGCTTCCTTATCTGCTTCTATTCCTACCCATCCAATCCCTTTAGACTTATCTATTTGTGCACTCCTAAATAAAAATTCGCCTTTACCAAATCCTACCTCGACTTTCCTCATTATCCCCATTAGCATCACTAAGCCTGCTAACGCGCTGGCTATCCCTTCCCCGCCAGCCACGAGAGATGAAAGAGGCAGGGTCAAACCGAGGCCAATAATAACCGCTGCTGCGGCAGAAGATATCCTTCCTGCCACGGACAGGAGGTACCGCAGCGGCGCGGATAATATACGCAGAACAAAAGCAATAGGCGGGCTCCGCGCAGGGCGAGCCTCCCTAATCTGTCCTAATAGCACCACAGTACCTATAAGAACAATACCACCCAAACCAAGCTCCGGCAGGGCTATATTACCTACCAAATCCATTACTGCGCCTAACCCGTTTGTTGCATTGGCGATAGCAACTGAAAATATATCAACCAAGGAATGACTGCCTCCCCACAACCCTAACCCCAGCATTAATCCCAGCACCCAGCTTATATCCATCCTAAACTTACCCCGAGTATTCACTTCTTTCTTAAGCGCGTGGTTTCTTTCAGCAATTATATCGAAGATGGACCAATGTGCCTTTCCGTGTCTCATTGCGGACCATAATAAATTATCAAGATACTCTGAAGGGCACTCTGCGCCGGCAGTCTTTAATGCCTTTAAAATAAGCTCTCTTCTAATTATATCTTTGGATGTCCCCGAACGTGCACCTTTTACCTTCTCCCACACAGAAAGATTAACGGGTTTTCCATTTTTATCTTTAGTTAAAACACTAAAATATTTAGCAAAGGTAGAAAAGGCTTTTCCTAATTCTTGTGATTCGTCCGTTCCCAAATCGGTAAAATATGAGGCAAGCATTCTTAAATCCTCCTGCACTTTCAGCTTAGAACTTGCCTCTATTAAATAAAAAGCGCTCCAGATATCTTTAGGAATAACATAATGTCCAATAATAGAATCTACAACAGCAGAACTAAACTTCCCCTCCATACTTTCAACATAACTCTTCCAGGCACAACCAAAATAATTCACTTCATGCAAATCATCCAGAATCCTTAATAAAAGATAAAGTTTAGAGGTAGCATGCGGAGCAACCAATATCCTTCTACTTAAACGATCCAGTTGCTCCCCTTCTTTAAATTTTTTTCTTACAACCTCAATCTTTGTCTCTTGATTTTCAGCAAAATCATCACGTAAAAACTTCCACAGCTCTGGATCGCTCCATTCTCTGGCTTCTTTACTCAAAGTAGAATAAGCAATAATTAACTTTGCGGGCTCTTGTTCATCTATTTCTTTAACCTTATTTATCAATTTAGTAATCTCAGAACCATCGCCAGATCTACTTAGAAGCTTTGAAGCAAGTCGTAAATAATGAAAACTACGCACCTCAGGCAACTTCCAAGTGCCAAACTTAATCATAAGCTGGATAGGCACTATACCTTTATATGAGGCTAATTCCTCTAATTTTCGCAATGCACCCTGCTCTGTCAGACCATATCCTGTCCTCTCTGCCTTTAGACCATCAATACTATTAATAAGTTTACTTATCTCATCGCAATATTTCTTCATTCCCTTGTATGTTGTTGTATCGCCTGGTAAAAATTTATCAACCAAATACAAAGATGAATAAGCCGCTTTTAATTCTCTTCTTGCCTGCTCAACATCTACCTGCTTCATCTTTTCTCTTACCTGTTGAGATATCTTTACTACATCCGCGGCAGACCCGGTCTTTGTATCTGCCAACGGAAGAAAACGAGGCACGCGAGAAACTAACCCAGGAGCAGGCTCAATTACCTCTCCTAAAGGATAAACTGTTTCCAGAATTCCCGTGAGAAGATTGGAAAAAAGCGCTCTTACTACAGGATAAAGCGTCGTGCCGATTAAAGAAAAATGAAAATAATAAGGCAATATTAAAGAAACAATAATATCAATACTAAGACTATTCACTACATCCAACAGGATAAACTTTCCTTTCCATTGACGAAGCCTTAATAAGATGAATTTTCTCACAAGATTTAAACTAGAACAGATAGTAACATTAAGCAGCCCCAGTTGATAAAACTCAAGTTCCCATAATCCACCCAAGAAAAAGGCAGCAATCGTTCCTCCGAGAACAACACCCGCGCCAATACCTTCAGAATACAGCGTCCCGGAAAGTTTCTCGCGGTTAAAAAGTTCCTTATTCCAGAGCAACTTTCCTTTTCTATTTAGCGGGAAAGGATTAAGATGGGTTTGGTCAGTAATAAAACTGCGTGCAATAAGAATCGCATTATAATAAATGAAGTTTGGTAATCCTAAAATTATACTAAGACCTAATCCAATCGCCGCCCTGGTATAATCCTCTAAGACAGTCTTGCTCTTTTTTCTTTCTCCGAAGCGATACAAAGCCCTCTTCCAGAATTCTATGTCTTTAAAATCGGCTTTTATCTTTTTAAGACAAATTCTTCTGGGATTCCTCACCTCCGGCGGGTTGTGCCCCGAATGTTCCCCGGAAGCCATCATCCCAACAAAAACAACTGCGCCAATTCCCAATCCCCCAAAAACAGTAACAAAATACGGGATAACAGCATAAATCACCCCTGTAACTACACCGGCAAGCGCGCCCGGATCCAGAAGGGAACCGAAAGATAGAAAAGAAATAAGGGCGAA
>JAUXFU010000136.1 GCA_030622705.1 Candidatus Omnitrophota bacterium
AGCTATGGCGCATAAGCCAATTGTAGAGGTTGGCGGGATGTGGGTAGGTGATGGAGGTGGAGAGTTGGTACCCGTAATAACAGCTCAAGACCATATTACTAAGACAATCTGGGTGGATCCGGGCTTAGTGGTATTTGCAAGGGCTGTCTCGGAGATAGACGGTCGCTTGCCATCGGAGGCGGAACTTAGAGAGCTGCATCGTAAGGAACATGGAAGGGTTTATAACATAGTCATAAGCCTTAAAGACCTTGTGGGCAGGAGTCCTGAAGGGGTTATGTATTTTCAGAGCATGATTGAAAAGCTTAGTGGAAAGGGCAATATTAAGGTTCATCTTCATTTCATCGGCGATAATATGACCCTAGAGGAGGTTAATGATAAGGTAGATGATGCCTTTGAGAAGATAAATGCTATAAATAAGGGCTACACCAGCATAAGCCGGGATATGTTTGAGACAGTGGTAACAGGAAGTCCTGAACAGATAGCTGAGCGAGTAAAGGATGTCACCGGCGCGGGCATCTTTCTGGTCATTGGCCCGGAAAGCTATACCAGTCCATTTGATAGCGTAATAAGAATAGTTCTTAATCAAGCTGACAAAGGAAAGATGACCTGGCTGAGTAAGGCATTTAAATTAAGCTTAGCCCTTATTCCCAAAGATGGTAAGATAACTGAAGATGAATTAAAGAAATTAGATGCGCTATTTTCTATAAAAGATGGCAACTTTCATGTAGGCTCGCAGGAGGTTATTACAGACGTTTCAGACGCAGCTAAAGAATATGAGCAGGCGCTTGATAAAGCAGATATAGGAATCTAGATTGCATCTACAGGTGTGTTCTCTAAATGCAATGCAGCGGGGAGTTGAGCAGGGTTTCGTATATTGGGCCGGTTGGGGTGAGTGTGCTTTTAAATAGGGTGAAAGTAGTTACCTTAAATTCCGGCGGCGTAGTAGAACAAAGTTCTTTATTTAAGCGCTCTAATTTTTCAATCAGTACACCTCGGTTTTTCCCCGAACGCACCCTGCCTAGAGTAACGTGAGAGTTGAATGCGCGGGATTCAGTTGGCAAACCGATTTTAAGCAGTTCTTTTTCTAAGTCTTTCGCGATTTCTATGACCGGTTGGTCATTGCTTAAGCCGGCCCAGATTACGCGGGGATACTGCAGTTTGGGAAAGGCGCCAAAACCGGATAGGTAAACAGTAAAACAAGAGTTTCTTCGCGCGATTTCGTTAAGAACCAAGCAGATTTGTTTAGATAGATCCTGGTCAATCTCACCTAAAAATTTCAGGGTTAGATGGATATTTTCCGGCTTAACCCACTTTACATCGGCACGCGCCTGCCTTAGTTCATCCTGAGCATTACTTAAGATATTCCTAATTTCTTGCGGTAATTCTATAGCAATAAATGTTCTCATAAAATAGAGTAGCGAGTAGAGAGTAGCGAGTAGAGAGACAGAAATTCCTCTACTCTTTACTTATTGCTTTAAAAGAAGTTTTTTAACATTGATAGAGCTTTTAGTACTGTTTTTCTTTTTACTGTTAGCCGGCTGCCGGGGAAATGGAATTTTTTGGTGATTGTTTTATTTGCAGTCGCTACACAGATAAATACCGTGCCGGTTGGTTTTTTCGAGGTTCCACCCAGAGGCCCGGCGATTCCAGTAATCCCTATTCCATAATCGCAAGAAGCAGTCTTTCTTACGTTTTGCGCCATAAGCCGGGCAACCTGTTGGGATACAGCGCCATATCTTTGTATAAGCCCGGCAGGGACATTAAGCAGGGATGTTTTTGCCTGGCTGCTATAGGCAACTATACCAAGAATCAGGTATTGCGAGCTTCCCGGGATGTTGGTAAGCAAATTTGTCAATAGCCCGCCGGTGCAGGATTCGGCAACCGCAAGCGTTTTGCCTTTTTTAATTAGTAACTGGCTTATGTCAATTTCCGGACGGCTCATAATACAATATTATACCTCGTTTAATTCCCTTGACAACAGCAGTCTTTGTTTTTATAATAATAAAGTCTTCGGGGCAGGGTGAGATTCCCAACCGGCGGTATAGTCCGCGAACCTGCAGTGTTTCGTTTTGCTTCACAAACTGGAATAGTGTGGGTGGACCTCGTGAAATTCGAGGACCGATAGTACAGTCTAGATGAGAGAAGACTAAATTTATCCCGGAGATTATTCTTCGGGCTTTTTTATAAGCACATAAGTTACGGAACATAGTGACGTAACTTATGTGCGCGAATTAACCCAGCACTAATTTTCCTAATCTAATTTAGAGTTCAAAATTAATGCTGGATAAATTCAGATATATAACTTATGTTTGCTATCGCTCCGTAAGTTATATCTTCATTTATGTTCAATAATATTTCAGAAATACTGGAAGATTTAAAAGCAGGCAAAATGGTAATTGTGGTTGATGACGAAGGCCGCGAGAACGAAGGGGATTTGATTATCGCTGCTGAGTTTACCCGGCCGCAGGATATAAATTTTATGGCTAAATACGGCCGGGGCCTTGTCTGTGTGCCTATGGAAGAAGAGCGCCTTAAACAGTTGAATCTGCATCCGATGTCAACCGAGCGTTCGATTAATCAGCAAAAAGACCCATTTTCTACTGCTTGGATGATTTCCGCGGACGCAAAAACAGGCATAACCACCGGCATATCCGCTTACGACCGCGCAAGGACTATTGAGGTTCTAAGCAATCCGGAAACGCAGCCCGCAGATTTAGTTTGTCCGGGGCATATTTTTCCGTTAAAGGCGCAAAAAGGGGGCGTTTTGGTAAGGGCGGGTCATACTGAGGCGGCAGTGGATTTGACGCGGCTTGCCGGGCTTTGTCCGGCGGGTGTAATCTGTGAGATTATGAATGACGATGGCACAATGGCAAGGTTCGAGCAGCTGATTGAGTGTGCGAGAGCACATAAACTTAAGATTTGTTCAATTGCCGACTTGATTGAATATCGCCGCCGGAATGAGATTATGATCGAAAGAGTTGCCTCAACGCAGCTGCCTACCGAATTCGGGATATATCAGTTAACTGTCTATAGAAATCTAATTAATAATGAGAATCATATTGCCTTGACAATGGGTAGTTTTACCCCGTTAGATAGTAAACATCTAACGGGGTTTATCGATGAGCCGGTATTAGTCAGGGTACATTCACAGTGTTTAACCGGTGACGTATTCGGGTCTCTACGCTGCGACTGCGGCTGGCAATTGCATAAGAGTATGGAGATGATTTCCGCGGAGAAAAAAGGGGTTATTCTTTATATGAGCCAGGAGGGAAGAGGGATTGGTTTGTTAAATAAGATTCGCGCTTATGGCTTTCAGGATGAGGGTATGGATACGGTTCAGGCAA
>JAUXFU010000113.1 GCA_030622705.1 Candidatus Omnitrophota bacterium
CCGGTTATCCCGCCGGACCTAAGACCACTGGTTCCTCTGGACGGAGGAAGGTTTGCCACTTCCGATTTAAACGATTTATACCGAAGAGTAATAAACCGCAATAATCGCTTAAAAAAACTAATTGCTTTAAACGCGCCTGATATCATTGTCCGAAACGAAAAAAGGATGCTTCAGGAAGCAGTTGACGCGCTTATGGACAACGGAAGACATGGCCGGCCGGTTACAGCAGCAAATAACCGCCCCTTAAAATCACTCGCGGATATGCTTAAAGGCAAGCAAGGCCGCTTCCGGCAGAATCTTTTAGGCAAACGGGTAGATTATTCCGGCCGCTCAGTAATTGTGGTTGAGCCAAGCCTTAAGATGCATGAATGCGGATTACCCAAACAAATGGCTATAGAGTTATTTGAACCGTTTATAATCAGAAAATTACGCGAGAAAGGTTTCGTCCATACGATTAAAGGCGCACGCCGGATGGTTGAAAGAGGCAAAGTGGAGGTTTGGGATATTTTAGAAGAGGTAATTCGTGATCACCCTATATTGCTAAATCGCGCTCCAACATTACACCGTTTAAGTATTCAGGCATTTCAGCCTAAGTTGATTGAGAGTAAATCGATAAAAATCCACCCGTTAGTCTGTGCCGCCTTTAACGCGGACTTTGACGGGGACCAGATGGCTGTACACGTTCCCTTATCCTTAGAAGCGCAAATGGAATGCCGAATTATCCTTCTTTCTATAAATAATATATTTTCTCCGGCGAACGGCCGGCCGATTACCAGCCCTACCCAGGATATAATCCTGGGCTGTTCTTACTTAACTAAAGTAAAACCGCACGTGGCCGGCGAGAACAAACTTTTTTCTCATCAGGATGAAGTAATTGCCGCCTTAGATGACGACTTTATTGAACTGCACGCGAGAATAAAATTAAGATTAAACAAGCTCTACGACTTGGACGAAAAAAAGATTATTGATGAAAAACAAATTATTATAACCACCCCGGGAAGAATCATCTTTAATCGATGCCTTCCGGAAGAATTCGGATTTGTCAATAGTGAGTTGAATAAAGGCATTGTTGCCGATATCATCGAGATTTGTTACAAGCGCTTTGGTCATAGCCGCACAATAAAATTGCTAGACGATATTAAGACCTTAGGATTTGAATTTGCGACGTTAGGCGGAATATCAATTGGTATAGATGACCTTAAGATTCCAAAACAAAAAACGGAAGTTCTCAAGAAAGCCAAGGATGAAGTAAAAAAAGTCGAAGATCAATACCAAAAAGGAATAATTACTCAGCGGGAAAGGTATAATCGGGTAATCGACATCTGGACTCATGCTACCGACCGGATTTCAGACTTTCTTTTTACGGAAATGGAGCCTTTTAACCCAATTTTTATGATGGCTGACTCCGGAGCAAGAGGTTCACGCTTACAGGTAAGACAGCTGGCTGGGATGCGCGGGCTTATGGCTAAGCCCTCAGGAGAAATCATCGAAAGTCCGATTATGGCTAACTTTCGTGAGGGATTAACGGTTTTGGAATATTTTATCTCTACACACGGAGCAAGAAAAGGCCTGGCTGACACTGCGCTAAAAACCGCTGATGCCGGTTATCTTACCCGGCGGCTTGTAGATGTAACCCAGGAAGTAATTATTATGGAAGAAGACTGCGGAACATTAAACGGCATCACTGTATCAGCAATTATTGAAGGGGAGGAGCTGGTTGTTTCCCTGAGAGAACGAATTGTCGGACGTACGGCCCTGGATAATATTGTTGATATTATTACAGATGAGGTTATTGTAGAACAAGGATGCGAAATTACCGAAGAGAAGGGCGGCGTAATCGAAAGACTGGGAATTGAAAAAATAAGAATTCGTAGTGTTCTAACCTGCGAGACAGAACGCGGAGTTTGCGCTAAGTGCTACGGAAGAGATCTGGGGCGCGGTAAGAGTGTTGAGCTGGGTGAAGCCGTGGGAATAATTGCTGCCCAAAGCATTGGTGAACCCGGAACACAGTTAACAATGCGCACTTTTCATATCGGAGGAACAGCCTCGCGAATCGTGGAACGATCTTCTATTAAATCAAAAAACAAAGGCAGAGTTAAATACCATAATCTTCGAACTGTCGCGCGAAATAATGAATTCATTGTTCTTAACCGCAACGGTTCAATAAGTATTAACGACAAGGAAGGCAGAGAGTTAGAGCGCCATCTGGTGCCTCATGGAGCATCTATTTCAGTGGCTGATGAAAAAGAGATAGAAAAAGGAGTTGCGTTCATAAATTGGGATCCATACACCTCACCAATCTTAACTGAGGTAGACGGCCATATAAAATGCGAAGACCTTTTAATCGGGGTTACCCTGGAAGAAGAATTCAATCCGGTAACCAAGGTAACCGATTATGTAGTAATCGAGCATAAGCCTGAACATCATCCGCAGATGCTAATTCAGGACAACAAAGAGGAGGTACTAGGGATTTACCCTATTCCCGTAGGTGCGCATATCCTGATTAAAGATGGACAAAAAATAAAGGCGGGAGATCTAATAGCCAAAATACCCCGTCTTATTGCCAAGACACGCGATATCACCGGCGGCCTGCCTCGCGTAGCCGAATTATTCGAAGCGCGGCGCCCAAAGAATCCTGCTGTTATCAGCGAAATTGACGGCTTTGTAGAATTCGGAGAAAGCAAAAAGGGGCAGCGCGTAATTGTGGTACGTTCACCAACAGGAATGCAGAGAGAATATACTATCCCCCATGGTAAACATCCCAATGTTTACAAGGGCGACCGCGTAGTTGCCGGTCAACAGCTTACCGATGGCCCAGTAGTTCTTCAAGATATATTAAGAGTCTGCGGTGATAAGGTACTGCAAGAATACCTGGTTAATGAGGTTCAGGAAGTTTACCGGCTTCAAGGTGTCCAGATTAACGACAAACACATCGAGTTAATAATTCGTCAAATGCTAAAAAAGGTTCACATCGAAGATCCCGGAGATACAGAGTTTTTACCCGGTGAACTTGTGGATAAATGGAAATTTAAAAAAGAAAATGCCCGGGTGAAAAAGAAAAACGGCAAACCGTCTTCCGCCACTCCACAGCTACAGGGCGTCACTAAAGCCTCCCTGAATACGGAGAGTTTTATTTCAGCGGCAAGTTTTCAGGAAACAACCCGCGTCCTGGCAGATGCAGCCGCCTCCGGTAAAGAGGACGGCCTGTATGGCCTAAAAGAAAGCGTTATTGTCGGAAAACTAATTCCCGCAGGCACAGGATTCTATAAACACCGGGAAATTGAATTAACAAAAGTATTAGAGGATCCCGAAAAAACCAAACAATAAAAAAATGCCAACAATTATTCAATTGATCAGAAAGGGACGAGTTGCCAAAAGCAAAAAATCAAAATCTCCTGCGCTAAAATTATGCCCACAGAGAAGAGGAGTTTGTGTTCAGGTGCGAACGATGACGCCTAAAAAACCCAATTCAGCCCTACGCAAGATTGCCAGGGTAAGATTAACCACCGGTATCGAAATCACCGCCTACATACCAGGGGAAGGCCATAATCTACAGGAGCACTCTATAGTGTTAATCAGGGGCGGTCGTGTAAAAGATCTGCCCGGGGTACGTTATCATATCGTTCGTGGAACCCTCGACACTACCGGAGTAACGCAAAGAAGACGATCGCGCTCGAAATACGGAGCAAAACGACCCAAATAGTGACCGTTAGCCCGCTCAAGTTCGTTTAGCCCGTTTAAACGAAACAAAACGAGCACATAGCAGGCATTATGAGGAATTAAAAATGAGAAGACGAAA
The DNA here is from genome assembly GCA_030622705.1 of Candidatus Omnitrophota bacterium. The sequence goes on from JAUXFU010000113.1 coordinate 3,800, forward strand.
GGCACAGAACAGAGAAGTACCACCTGATCCTAAATACAACAGCAAGATTGTTAGCAAACTTATCAATATGGTTA
>JAUXFU010000019.1 GCA_030622705.1 Candidatus Omnitrophota bacterium
ACAAAAGGCAAATGGCCATGCAATACCAAACATAAATATCCCTTATTCATAATTTTTACCGTTCAGTTAACCCCATTAGAGAACTTCATTCTTTAACGGGGTAAAGAATTTCTCCCGTATCCGTTACACGCTCTCTCACACGATACGCTATTTTCTATTTGGTTTCCTTGACTACAATAGGAGTAATACTTCTTACTTGATCGCCATCCGAAGAAGTTGCGATAACTGGTATGATTTGTTTTCCGTTAGGAAGGAAAAAACGCAAACTAAAACTTCCGTCCGGCCTAAGCCCCACCGGACGGCCCTGGACAGTCAGCTTAGCATCAGGCTCTGTCTGACCATAAACAATCAATTCTGTATTAACCTCTAACCAAAAATCCTTTGATTTTTCCTTTTTGACCGGACTACTCACAGAAAATAAAGCACCCGAAGAAAACTCACGCTTTAATCTCTCCTGCCACAACCTCCTTAACTTAAGAGGAGAACTACCTATGCCAATACCAACTCCCATTCCATAGAGTCGAGTGAACATATCCTCCGGAATCATCCATTCTTCGTCAGTAAGTGACGATGGACCATCAAAGGGCGTGGAAACAATGTTGGAACGCACAATGGTCATAAATCTGCCGTTATCAAAAAGCAAACCAAAATCTACACACCAACTGCGACCGGGGCTATGAGTATCAATATACCAGTTTGTTGCCTCCGGGATAACCTCAATATCAAAGAAGCGATGAGCATTATTTCCGGTAAATACTATCTGACTGACATCATATAACCGCAGCACCCTTTTAAAACCCCCGGCAGAAACTATTGGAAATTCGTTACTTAGTTTCATCCATGTAGAATCGCTAATCTCCCAATAAACATGAATCCACCATGGATCACGCACCTGCAGAACAATTCTATCCCGCCCGTAACCAGAAGACAGCTGAGCAGGTATAGGATAAACTGTTTTTTTTTCTTCAACCTTAGGCGGAATATAAAATTTAGACTCACCAACGGCTGCCTCCATCATCTGCTTCTTTACCGTAATCTTTCTCTGTGAAAAAACTGATTTTGGCTTAGAGCGCCTGAGCGATTTAGTCGCACTGCTTACTTTAACATGCATCTTCCTTACCCGGAGGCTAACCGCTTTTTTAATACCCTGTTTAACCTTGCGTAACATACGCCTCATCATTACCACCTCCATCATTGGCGCCTGGGAACTTTATTACTTAACTATAATTACTTTATCTTCCCTGCAGGCTTGCTGTTTTCCCGCTTTGCTTCAGTCTTTGCTGCGGATGGTTTTACCTTAGTGATTTTAGGCATAATAACAATCTCTACGCGACGATTCAACTGACGCCCTTGCTTAGTATCATTAGAGGCTACGGGTCGATATTCAGCATAACCTACCGGCGAGACTCGAAGCGGAGAAACTCCTCCTTTATCGACTAAATAATGTAATACACTCAAGGCACGCGCTGTAGACAATTCCCAATTTGACTTCCATCCGGAATACTTAATCGGCTCATTATCGCTATGTCCTTCAATCCCAATATCATTCTCCGGAACATTTTCATTCAAAACGCGGGTAACCTTACTTAACGCAGAGTAAACCCCCGGTTTAAGTTTAGCTTTACCCGAATCAAACAAAACATCCGTAACAAAGCTGATTACCAAACCTTTTTCCGCTCTTTCCAGACGAACCTCTTTATCAGCAATTTCCTGTTTGAGCCTCTGCTCAAGGAGCCGCTTAGTTTGCCCGAATTCATCCAGCTGCTTAGTTAATTTCTCAATCTTTTCAACATCGCTGCGCCTTCCTTTTTGAAAAATAAAAGTACAGCCGGAAAAACTTATTGTCCCAAAGATCACTAATAAACAACAAATTACTCTTTTCATCTCCCGCCCCCTTTTTTTAGCTTTTATCTGTAAAGATTCTTCACTTAAAGAATCCCTAATCTCCAAATCCTGATTTCCTAATAAACTAATCTCCTGATTACTGAGTTTATTAGGGCAATAGTATCACATAACACTATCAGGGTCAAGAAATTTCATGTCTGCGCCCCGTTAGACAATTTCGTTCTCTAATCCCACAAGGATAGACCTTCCTATACCTATTAAGGAAGGGTCTAACAGTCTACAGTGACGGTTGCTTTCTCTAACGGGGTTTACAGAACACTAACGTTGAATTACCTGGGCCCGGCCTGAGCCTACCGAAACCATAGAAATTCTGGCACGGACTAACTCCTCTAATCTCTCTAAATAATTTCTGGCATTCTTTGGCAAATCTGAATACACGCGAGTCTCTTTCGTAGTCTGGCTCCAGCCCAAAAACTCCTCCCAAACACACGACCCCTTCGTAATAACTTCCGGATCATAGGGATATTTTTTAAATACCTTCCCTTTATATTTATATGCGGAGCAAACCTTAATCCTCTTTAAATTATCCAAAACATCAAGTTTCGTAATCGCCAATTCTAAAATACCGTTAAGCCTGACTGCCTCCGCAACCATAACCGCATCAAACCACCCGCAACGGCGCGGCCGGCCGGTCGTCGCCCCAAATTCCCTGCCTTTATTGCGCATAAATTCGCTGAATTTAAAAGAGAATTCGGTGGGAAACGGCCCCTGCCCAACACGGGTTGTATAACTCTTTGCCACACCCACCACCTTATCTATTATCAGAGGAGCTACCCCGCTGCCCGAACAAATTCCACCAGCAATAGTTGATGATGAAGTCACATAAGGATAAGTTCCAAAATCAATATCCAGGAATACCCCCTGAGCACCCTCAAAAAGTATAGACTTTTTACCGGCAGCTGCCCGGTTTAATAAATCAGAAATATTACTTATAAACGGGCGAAGAAGTCTGGCATAACCTAAATAATCACTGTAGATACGCTTAAAAGAAAAACCCGGATAATTATAAACCTTTCTAAAAATTGCATTTTTCTCCTTAAGATTATCCTTAAGCCGCTGTTTAAAAATTGCCGGCCGCATAAGCTCAATTATCCTTATCCCGCAGCGGTTAATCTTATCAGCATAACAGGGCCCTATCCCCCGGCCGGTAGTCCCGATTTTCTGAGTTCTCTTTTTTTCACGCAACCTATCCAGAACCTTATGATAAGGAAAAACCAGATGGCAAAGTGAAGAAATCCTCAACCTATCCTTTACATTAATATCTTTTTTGCTGAGTTCATCTATTTCTTTAAGCAGAACCTCAGGATCAACCACAACACCATTGCCGATTGCACAAATTTTATCCCTGTGTAAAATGCCGGAGGGAAGGAGATGGAAAATAAATTTTTTCTCCCCGACTACTACCGTATGTCCGGCATTATTACCTCCCTGAAAGCGAACAATATAATCGCAGGCCTCGGACAAAATATCGATTATCTTACCCTTGCCTTCGTCTCCCCACTGCGTTCCGATTATTATCGTATTAGACATTTTTTTATTAAGCCACCGTAAATATCTTTTTCGCGATGTCAGGATATTTCGCAATAAATCTTAACTCGTCATCAACCAAAGGTTTCTGATTATGAACGTTAGCGTAACGCACCAATTCCAAAATCTTAACCGCATCAGCCTCATTCCTGAATTTGATTTCTTTTTTCTCGAATACATTTCTAAAACCCTTTATCCCGGAATACTCCCCGGCAGTAATCTTACGGCCGGTTTCGATTACCTCCGGCTCTCCGCGGCCTAACTCCTCAAAATCATAAAGTTCGTAATTACGCCTGTCTTTTAAGGCGCCGTCGGCATGAATACCCGATTCATGGGCAAAAGCATTCCTTCCCACTCCCGGCTGATTTATCGGTATCGGAACGCCAAAAGCGTAAGAGGCGTATTTGGTTATCTTCCATGCGTCCTTCAAATCAATTCGCTCATCTAAAACATATTTATCCCTTATTCCGCTTGCATATTTTATCGCAAGAATCACGGCTACTAAGTCAGCATTACCGGCACGTTCACCCATCCCATTAATACAGGTATTGATATACGTGTCAAATCCGGCATCAATTGCTCCTTTTGCTCCGGCGATAGAATTAGCCACAACCATACCTAAGTCATTATGACAATGGATCTCGATAGGCAGCCCCACGCTTCCTGCCAACAGCTTCACGCGTTCATAAATCGTAAACGGAGAATCATAACCTAATGTGTCGCAATAACGAATGCGGCTTGCCCCGGCTTTTTTTGCTACTTGAGCAAATTTAATTAAGTACTCCATTTTTGTTCGCGAGGCATCTTCGGCATTCACCCCGATTGTTCCCGCTCCTAATTTAAACGCCCGGTGCACCGCGTCAGACATCTGTTCGATAACTGTTTCATGACTTAACTTCCCCTTGAACTTATGCCTAATCATCTGATCTGAAGTAGATATCGAAAGATTAAGATGTTTTATCCGGGGAACCAAAGCAAAGGCAGACTCAACATCCCCAACGGTTGCGCGCAGCCAGCCTTCCAGGCGAATTGGAGTTAAAATCCCCTTTGAAGCTAATTCCAAATTCGCGTTAAGATAATTTGTTTCATGATGGGTAATCGGAAAACCAAACTCCGATTGAAATATCCCCATTTCATTAAGATACAGATTAATCATTGTCTTTTCCAATTTAGAAAGACAAATACGCGATGTCTGCACCCCATCGCGGTTGGTAACATCAATAATGTAAATTTTTGGCCTCTTGCCCATATGCACCCTCCCTAAAATGGATAACTTTCCTATTCTATACTACAAGATTAAATTAATCTCATGTCCTCCTGTCCTAAGCCGCTTTAACGAGAAGACGAAGTTTCGGATTTATCCAATTTAATCAGTTTAACCGCAAGAACATTCTCAATATTTTTTATCTTATTCAACAATTCCGAAGGAATAGAACTGTCGATATTTAATACGCTTATTGCTTCACCGCCCGGCTTCCTGCGGCCAAAGGTCATTCCGGCAATATTAATTTTGTACTCACCTAAAAGGGTCCCGAGATTACCGATAATTCCCGGCTTATCCCAATTCCTTATTGCGATCAAATAACCCTGCGGTGAAAGTTCAACATAAAAATCATCAATCTTAACAATCCGCGGCTGTCGATTGGATGAGAGAGTCGCCCAGACCTCTTTTTCTTCCTTATCGGTATTTATCTTAACAGAGATTAAATTTACAAATTCCTCCTCTGATGACGACAATCTTATTTCTTTAATCTTAATCCCCCGCATTTCCGCCAGGGAACGGGCATTAACAAAATTTACGGAATCTTCTAAAGCAGATGTCAGGAATCCTTTTATTAAAGCCATGGTAAGACAGGTAACATCCTGTTGATTAATCCCGCCGCTATACTGAATAGACACCGCCTTTGGCCTTCCTTCGCAGAGCTGGCTGCTAAAATTGCCTAATGCCTGAGCTAAGTTTATGTAAGGAGCGAGGATTTTGTAAGCCTCGGGTTCAATCTGCGGATAATTGGCCGCATTGCGTATACCGCGGGCAAGAAGGTAATCACGAACACACTCAGCAATCTCAATGGCAACATTAACCTGTGCCTCCTCGGTAGAAGCGCCTAAATGCGGAGTAGTAATAACGTTATCTAACTTTAAAATCTCATAATCGCTCGGAAAGGGTTCTTTCTCAAATACATCCAGGCTGGCACCGGCAACCTTACCCTGCTTTATTGCCTTAACCAGCGCCTGCTCGTCAATAATGCCTCCCCTGGCACAATTTATAATCCGTACGCCATCTTTCATCACAGCAAACTCTTTATCAGAAATCATATGCCGGGTATTCTCAGAAAGCGGCGTATGAATATCGATAAAATCGGAGTTTCTTAACAAAACCGGTAACTCAACGATCTCCACGCCCAAACTCTTACCTACCTCACCGGACAAATAAGGATCAAACGCAATAACCTTCATCCCATAAGGAATTGCGCGCCTGGCTACTTCTACGCCGATGCGGCCCAAACCAATAATCCCCAGGGTTTTCTTATAAAGCTCAATACCTATAAATTGAGAACGCTTCCATTCACCTCGCTTTACCGAAGCATTGGCCTGAGGGATATTACGCGCTAAAGCAAGTATCATACTCATTGTATGCTCGCAGGTAGAAATTGTATTTCCTGCCGGCGCGTTCATTACCATAATCCCCTTTTCCGTAGCGCTGTCTAAATCTACGTTATCCAAACCCACGCCTGCCCGGCCAATAACCTTAAGTCTCTCGGCGGCCTGAATAATCTGTGCGGTTACCTTAGTGCCGCTTCTTACTATAAGTGCATCATAGATTTTAATAACCTGCTTTAATTCTTCCGGCTTTAGCCCTGTCTTAACATCAACGCTAAATTCCTTTATATCTCTTAAAATCTTTAAACCCTCTTCGGATAACTTATCACTAACTAATATCTTCATCAATCACCTCTTTCTTGAGTAGCGAGTAGAGAGTAGCAAGTAGAGAGATTTTTATAGCTGCTATCTACTTATTATTTCTGATACTCTCCTGCGGCACAACAATCCATAAGCAATAACTGTTCTTATTTCTTGTTATATATTTCGTACGTTTCACCCGTAATCAAGCCCTGCTCGTAAATTTTATCTATAGAACTACGCATCAGCTGCATCCCGCATTGAGCATTCGATTGTATTATGGAATTTAATTGAATAAAATTTCTGTCACTGATAATTCTTTTAACCGCATAATTCACTACACATACCTCGGTAGCCAGAATCCGCTCAAAACCATTCTTATGCGGCAACAAAGCCTGAATAATCACTGCTCTTAAACAATGAGAGAGCCTGTTTGAAATAAAGTTTTGTTGCTCTAAAGAAAAAAGGCTTATAATCCGATCAAGGACTTGTAACGTATCGGCGGCATGAATTGAGCTTATTACCAAATGCCCTGTTTCTGCTGCGTTAAGGGCTGTCTCTATGGTATCGGCATCGACTATCTCTCCTACGACAATTACATCAGGATCCTGCCTCAATCCGGCAGTTAAACCCGCAGCAAAAGAGGTTACGTCAACGCCTACCTCCCTCTGCTTAACTATTGCCTTTAAATTCTTATGCATGTATTCTATCGGCTTCTCCAGAGAAAGAACAACCCCTCCCCTGCCCCGGTTGATCATATCTATCATCGCTGCTATAGTAGTAGTTTTACCCGAACCGGTAGTACCGGCAATAAGCACTATTCCGCTTGTCAATTTGCATAGATCATCAACAACACTGGACAACCCCAGTTCTTCCCGGCTTTTTATTTCCGATGGAATAATCCTAAAAACAACTTCGATATTACCTCGCTGCTGATACACACTTACACGGTATCTCAAATTTGATTCCATCAAAAAAACAAAATCCAGGTCTTTTTCCTGTTTAAATTTCTGCCTCTGCGCCCCGGAAAGAATGCTATAAACCATCTGTTCAATCTCTTCTGAAAGTAAAGGTTCTTCATCCGGAGCAATAGGCTTTATTGCTCCATGTAATCTTACCATAGGAGGAGCATTAGTAGTCAGGTGTAAATCAGAAGCCCTCTCTTCGGCAGCCTTAGTTAATAACCTCAGGATATCCATTCGTTCAATACGCTGCTTAATTTCTTCTTCAATTTCCGCAGTCATCTTACTAAAAATCAGACCAATTTTATAATTACCCGAAGAAGGCAGCCTCTCAAGCCTTACAACCTCACCCTCAACATCTATCGATTTAAAAGACGACCCGGGCAAATTGATAATAAGCTTTATTCTCGTGCCGACTGGTATCTCTTGTTCGTTTTCAAAAAGTAGACCTGCGGCACTAATATTTTTCGTTATCTGATTATGCTTAACCTCAGAGACTCCCGCCGAATTCAATATTTCGTAACTAAACTTGACTCCGACACGTATACGAAGTGTTGCTCTGCGTTCAGCCATAATAATCTCTCCTCCATCCGATTCTTTTTTATCCGTCCGACAAAAATACCTCTTGAACTGCCTTAACCCCTGCTCCTAACTGAAATTTATATTGCATCTGAAATAACACCTTTTCCAAACAGGTAATTGCTATGATAATATCAAACTCCTCCATATAACCCAAATGAGCAATACGGATAATCTTTCCTTTTAAATCCGCCTGACCGCCTGCAATAGTAACACCATAGCTATCGCGCATTGTTTTAACCAGCTTCTGACCATCAATACCACTGGGCACCCTGATTGAAGTAACCGCGTCAGAATAAGCACTAGGCGCAAAAAGCTCTAACCCCAAAGCTTTGGCTGCCTGACGTACAGCCTTAGCCATCCGCTTATGGCGCAGAAAAACATTTTCTAACCCCTCCTGTTTTATCATCTTTAGCGCCTCATCTAAAGCAACCACTAAAGAAATTGCCGGTGTAAAAGGCGTATCCGATTTATCCAGGGATTTCTTAGCCGACTTTAAATCAAAATAATATTTAGGACATTTTGATTTGGCAACTAAATTCCATGCCTTAGGGCCAATAGAAATAAATCCCAATCCGGGAGGAAGCATCAGGCCTTTCTGTGATCCGGAAACAACCACATCGCAAGACCAGGCATCAGTTAATAAAGGAATAGCGCCCATACTGCTTATTGCATCAACAACCAATACTGCCGGGCTATTCCTTACTACCTCGCCAATCTCCTGGATATCATTAACCGCGCCAGTAGAGGTTTCGCATAAAGTAGTAAAAACCGCCTTGATCCCTGATTCCTGATTCCTGATTCTTGATTTTATCTCATTAGGCTCAACAGCCATTCCCCACTGAACCTTAATCACTTCACAATTCACTCCGTAGACCTGACAGATTTCTGTCCAGCGCTGACCAAATTTCCCGCCTTCTACCGTTATTGCTGTATCTCCGGGAGAAAGTAAATTCGCAACTGCCGCCTCCATTGCCCCCGTACCAGAAGAAGCAAGAATGAATACTTCATTCTCTGTATTAAACAGATATCTTAACCCCTCCTCTGCCTGTTTTAAGATTGTTTGAAACTGTGGCGTGCGATGATGGATTATCGGACGGCTTAAAGCCTCAGTTATCTGAGGCGGCAGGGGAGTAGGCCCTGGCGTCAGTAAATAATTCTTCTTCATTGATTGTCTCCTCTGTTTCGTTTCACTCGCTTAGTCCGTTTAGCCGGTTTTGCCCGTTTTGCTCATTAACTAAAACGAGCCTAACGGGTATAACGAGAATAACGAGAATAACGAGAATAACGGATTTTATTTCTTCTTAGCAACAATCACCTCATCAATTAATCCATACTCCTTTGCCTCCTGCGCTGACATAAAAAAATCCCGGTCAGTATCCTTTTCAATCTTCTCTAATGCTTGTTTCGTATGCAAAGAGAGTATCTCATTTATCCGATTGCGTAATTTTAAAATCTCTTTGGCATGACGGGCAATATCCTCAGCTGCCCCCTGAATCCCGCCCCAGGGCTGATGAATCATAACTCTTGAGTTAGGCAGGCTAAAGCGTTTATCTTTTTTACCGGCGCATAACAACAATGCCCCCATGCTGGCTGCCTGGCCTACGCAATAAGTACACACATCCGGCTTAACAAACTGTATGGTATCATATATCGCCAGACCCGCAGTAACCGAACCACCGGGTGTATTGATATAAATACTTATCTCTTTATTCACGTCCTCCATCTGTAAAAAAAGCATCTGGGCGATAACAAGATTAGCGACGCCATCATCAATCGGCGTGCCAATAAAGATAATACGGTCTTTCAAAAGGCGGGAATAAATATCATAGGCACGTTCATAACC
>JAUXFU010000072.1 GCA_030622705.1 Candidatus Omnitrophota bacterium
GCGCACAAATTGGGTATAGAAATGGCAGGGTAGATAATGTAGAGGTGTTGGCTGCTCAATTAGCATTAACTCAAGCTAAGACAAATCATCTTGAAGCAATATATAATTGTATTTTGAATCAGGCAAGGTTAGAAAAGGCTATGGGTAAATCGGGAGGCGAATGATTATGAAAAAATCGGTAATTTTGATATTGATAATTTTCTTAATAGCGCTGGGTGGTTTTGGAATTATTAAAGGGATAAAGAATAATAATGACGGGCGTCAAACAGAGGCGAGAGTTTCCATTGTTAAGGTAACCCAGGTTGTAAAAGGTGAGGTTGAAGCTCAGCTCTCTTGCGTAGGTAATATTGTCGGCCAGGAAACGGTTACCTTGATGAGCAAGATTCCAGGAAAGATTGATAGTTTTCTTGTTAAGGAAGGCGATATTGTAAAAAAAGATGATGTTTTGGTATTGATTGATAGAGATATAGAAGGAATGAAATATGAGAAGGCCTCGATTAAATCGCCAATTAATGGGATAGTAATAAAAAAATTTTTAGATGAAGGTTCTCAGGTTGAACCAAGTGTAAGTCCGATGATGAGGCTCCCTGTAATTATGGTAGCTAATATTGATACAGTAAAAGTATTGGGAAACGTATCTGAGAAATATTTGGGTAAATTAAAGGAAAAAGCCGAGGCAAGGGTTAAGGTAGATGCCTATCCCGATGAAGTTTTTCTTGGCAAGATTACAAGAATTGCTCCTTTGGTTGACCTTGCCACAAGGACAGCCGAGGTAGAAATAGAAATTTCTAATGAAGGGCATCGACTTAAGCCGGGAATGTTTGCCAGAGTAAGTCTTATATTAGAGAAAAAAGAAAATGCCTTGATTGTGCCCATTAAAGCAGTTCTTAACGAGAATAATCGCAAATTCACTTTTGTAATTAATGATAAGACGGCTCATAAAAGAGAAGTGAAAACAGGCATATATCAAAAAGACTCGCTGGAAATAGTTGAGGGATTAAAAGAGGCTGATTGGGTAATTATTGAAGGTAACTACGGTTTGAAAGACGGCGCTTTAGTGAAAATAAGTCCGTAGTCGATAGACTTCTTTGTTGTTCGCCTGTTTCTATGGACTGTGGTCTATGGACTATTAGCTAACCGAATGGAATGAGGTTTAAATGAGACTTCCTGAATTTTCTGTAAATCGCTCAGTTACGGTCCTGATGTTAATCGGGATTATTGTCGTTTTGGGAATAATTTCTTTGTCCAGGTTACCCATAGAAGTTATGCCCGATTTAACCTATCCTACAGCCTCGGTTATTACTACCTATGAAGGCGCTGCCTCTGAAGATATAGAAACTCTGGTTACGAAACCCATTGAGGCAGCAGCAAGTAAGGTCAAAAATGTTAAGACAGTAGATTCTATTTCTCAGGAAGAGATTTCCATTGTAATGGTTGAGTTTGAATGGGGTAGTAATATAGATTTTGCTGCCCAGGATATGCGTGATGCTATTGGAGTAGTTGAGGATTTTCTCCCCGAAGGTATAGATAAACCTATTGTTATCAAGTTTGACCCATCCCTTATTCCTATTATTGCCTACGGGATTACCGGGGAAAGGGATTTAAGAGACTTAAGGACCCTGGTTAAGGACCAGATAAAAGACCGCCTTGAGATGGTTGATGGTGTTGCCAACTGTATGATTATGGGCGGAAGGGAAAGAGAGATTCAGGTAAGGATTGATAGAGAAAAACTTGAAGCGCTTAAAATTCCCATTCAACAGGTAATATCCACTTTAAGATATGAAAATCTTGACCTCTCCGGGGGGCATATTACCAGAGGCTATACAGAATATCTTCTGCGCACACTGGGGGAATTTGAAAATTTAGACCAGATAAGAAATACAGTAATTACTGTCAGGGAGCAAAAGCCGGTATATCTAAAGGATTTTGCCGAAGTTTATGATACCCATACCGAGATCCGAAATTATAGCCGCACCAATAAAAAGAACGGTCTTATATTAGCGGTTGTCAAGGAATCGGGAGCGAACGACTTAGAGGTAGCAAACGGCATAAAGAAAAAATTAAAAGAGGTAAAAAAAGATCTTCCCTCTGATATTAAGATATATACCGCCTTAGATCAGGGAAGAATAACTCAGCTTATGATTTCTACCACCGCTACGGATGCTATCTGGGGCGGCCTTTTAGCGGTGATAATTTTATTTTTATTTTTACGTAGCTGGAGACCAACCTTAAGCATTGCCTTATCTATCCCTTTATCTATTTTAGCTACCTTTATCGCTGTGTATTTTGCCGGTTTCAGTCTAAACATAATGACTATGAGCGGCCTGGCCTTGGGCGTAGGCATGCTTGTTTCCAATGCTATCATTGTTATTGAGAATATCTTCCGGCATTTAGAGGAAGGAAAGAATAGAAATCAAGCAGCTATTGTCGGCACAGGTGAAGTAGGTATGGCTATTACTGCCTCTACTCTTACTACTATTGCTGTCTTTTTGCCTTTGCTTTATGCCACAGGTATTGCCGGAAAACTTTCCCAGGGATTGGCTCTTACTGTTACCTTTGCCCTTATCGGTTCTTTGTTTACCGCTCTTACTTTAGTCCCGATGATGGCTTCTAAGATATTTAAAAAGGAGAAGTCAAAGAACGGCTATGAACGTGATTTTGGTGAAAAAGGATTTAATTTCTTAAAAGATTGGTATAAGAGAACTCTTGTCATTGCCCTTCGTCACCGTGTTAAGGTTTCTCTGGCAGCCATAGGGGTATTTGTTTTAAGTATGTGTCTTTTGCCTTTTGTGGGAAAGGAATTTATGCCGGTAATTGACCCCGGGTTAGTCATAATTAAAGTTAAGATGCCTGTTGGCACAAGTCTTGAAGAGACAGATCGCGTGGTTCAACAAGTAGAAGATATTATGATGCGCCAGAAAGAAGCCGATGTTTTAGGGTCCTTTACCGGTTTAATGGAAGGCACGAAGTTAGATGTGGCCTTCAGTGGAAGTGGAATAGGTAATACCGGAGTGAATGAAGCAATGATATTTGCCCATCTGCTTGATAAAAACAAAAGAAAGCGTTCCAGTATCGAGATACAAGATAGTATCCGTAAACAATTTCCTCAAATTGAGGGCGCTAAGATAGAATTTATCGATTTAGCCAGGTTTATCACATCAGGGGGCACAGGTCAGATTCCTATTGAGATAAAGATTTTTGGTAAGGACTTATTAACACTTGAAAAAACAGCTTTTGAAATGATGACCAAGATAAAGCCCGTTCAAGGACTTTATGATATAGATACTACCCTTCGTTACGGCAAACCGGAATTGCAATTTATAATAGATAGAGATAGAGCTTCTCAATTGGGATTAAATGTCGGCCAGATCGCCTCTGTTATGCGGGCTAATTTTGAAGGTCAAGTTGCTACTCGCTACCGGACCGCCGGTGATGAATTTGACCTGCGCGTGCAATATAGAGATGAAGATACTCAAACTTTTGATGACGTGAAGCGCGCGGTTATTTTTTCAAGCTTTGGTTCCCAGCATCATTTAGAGGATGTGGCAGAGATTATAGAGGGAAAAGGCCCGGTTAAACTTTATCGGGAGAATCAAGCAAGAAAAACAACTGTTACCGCTAATTTCTCCGACAGGGATTTAGAGAGCATATTAAATGATATAAAAGCCAGGGTAGAGGAGATAAACTTGCCCTCAGGATATTTTGTTGAATATGGCGGGGAGGCACAACGGATGCGTGAGACATTTGTTGCCTTAGGCAGTGTATTTATTTTAGCAATATTATTGATATATATGATTATGGCTGCGCAATTTGAATCGTTGGTGCATCCCCTTACAGTGATGTTTACCGTCCCGTTCGGATTGATTGGTGTAATCTTGATACTGCTATTAACCGGTAATAGTCTTTCCATGGTTTCTCTTTTAGGTGTCATTATCCTTACCGGCGTTGTAGTTAATAACGGCATAGTCCTGGTAGATTATGTTAATCAGCTTAGAGCTAAAGGTATGAGTAAAGATGATGCGCTTATTCAAGGTGGTGTTACTAAATTAAGAGCAGTTTTATTAACGGCAGCCACAGCTGCATTTGGAATGCTTCCTATGGCTATAAGCAGTTCAGAAGGCTCAGAGTTGAGGTCTCCTATGGCTTTGGCAGTTATTGGGGGGTTAGTAGTTTCTACTTTCTTAACTCTAATAATTGTTCCTACGGTTTACAGCATCTTAGACGATATTGCCCATCGAACCAGAAAAGAAGTGAGTAAAAGAGTGATGGGGGAAGAATAAGAGATGAGCTTAAGAGACGCAACAGAAAACGGGGCAGGCACTATCCTCCAGGTTTACCTCAATCCTTAAGGAAAACGGAAAGCTCTCCGCTACGCTATTTAAAATACCCCTTAAAGTTTACGGCTACGTTAGTAACGTCGATGAGCTTATGGAGGTATCCGATATAGCTGTAACCAAACCGGGAGGACTTATTAGCCGTGATAGTTTACTTTATATACCAACTTTATAGCAAGTTAAGCCTCATCTTACCTCTTAAGGTGAGCTACTGGATAGCCAGGAGAATTGGTGAGGTCGTCTATCTTTTAATGAGAAAAGACAGACAGGAACGGGTAAGAATTATTGAAAGGATGTTTGAGGATAAAGTTACGCATAAGCAGGCCCAGATGATAATTCGAGCCGGCTTCGAGAACTTTAATAAAGATTTAGTGGATTTTTTCCGCATTCCCAAATTGAACAAAGAGTATCTTGACGCTTGCGTTGAGGTTATGGGACAGGAAAATTTAGGTGCGGTTTTAAGGGAAGGAAGAGGAGCTTTATTGGCCGGTCTCCACATGGGAAACGGAGGATTTGCTGCGTCCCTTCTGGCACTTAAGAGCTATCCCGTAAATATTGTAGTTTGGCAAGATGCAGACAAAAGGGTTAATAAGTTATTTCAGACTATAAGGCAAAGCAAGGGAGTAAGGATTATTTACTCTCGCCATGCAGCCAAAGGTATTTTGGAGGCGCTTAAACGAAACGAGATAGTAATTGTGGCACTTGATTTAAGCGGCGGCGAGAGAGACACAAAGCTTAATTGCTGGGGAAGGCAAATCAGGATAAAGCGGGGAGCCTTCGTATTTGCCCAAAAGCAAGACGTGCCAATTTTACCGGGAGTGATAATCAGGCAGGGCAACGACAGCCATAAAGTCATTATAGGGAAGCCGGCAAAGATAGACATGAAACAAAATAGAGAAAGAGGTTTTGAAGAAGATGCCGCAAGACTTTTTAATTTTTTTAAAGGGTA
>JAUXFU010000179.1 GCA_030622705.1 Candidatus Omnitrophota bacterium
CTGCAGAGACTCTCGCGTGCCTTTGCTTCAACCTTAGACGAAAAGGAAATATTTAAGCAGATTAAGCCGGAACATATTGAGCAACTGGGAATACAAAAGGCGCTTGGCCTCATCTGGCAGGAGAAAGAAAAAAGATTCTTGCAATATTTGACAATCGGATACGGCAAGGAAGAACTCAATAATATTAGACTTAAAATTGAATCCAACCATGAGATTTTCCTAAAACTAATTGAGCGCGAGAACACTCTCTCCCTGAGAAACGCTACTGAGGCTAACTTTTTGTCTTCCCAAGAGATAAAAACGATATTCAAGGTAACAACCTTTTGTATCTCTCCCATTCTGCCAAAAGAGGGCGCCCATGGTTTCCTTTTCGTCGGCACCACTTCCCAGGAAGCTCCTATTACAGAAAGTGACGAAGAGTTAATCACAATCCTTGCCCGCTCTATCGGACAAGCGCTGGAGAATGCCCGTTTATTTGAGGCAACCTGGCGGGCACAACAGGAATTAGAAATGAGGGTCGAGCAAAGAACGCGGGAATTGACTGAAGCTATCGAAGAATTAAAAATGGTGAGTAAAAGAAAGAGTACTTTTGTTTCCGCTGTTTCCCATGAATTAAGAACACCGCTTACTTCAATCAAAGGTTACGCATCTATTCTGCTCAACAAGAATCTCGGAGAAATACCTGATGCAATAACGCAACGGCTGGAGAAAATTAACCGGCATAGTGACGAGCTGGTTCACATGATTAATGACTTATTAGACATCAGCCGTCTGGAATCCGGACCCATCACAATGAAACAACAACCCTGTAACTTAAAACAGATTGCCGAAGGGGTTCTGGACCTTTTGTCTGTACAGATACAAGACAAAGGCCTCCAGCTGGCAACCAACATCCCTGCTAATCTTACGGTTGTGATTGATAAAAGTCATATCGAGAGGGTATTTATAAACCTCATCAGTAATGCAATTAAATTTACTCCGCAAAAAGGGAAAATTACCCTGAGCGCAAAACCGGTAAAAAACTTCGTTCAGGTAAATATCTCTGATACCGGCATCGGCATCCCTGCGGAGTCAAAAGAAATAATATTTGAAGAGTTTTACCGGATAGACAATCCAACAAACGAAAAAGTAAAGGGCACCGGATTAGGGTTAAGCCTGGTAAAAAATATTGTTGAGGCGCATCAAGGTTCAATCTGGGTAGAAGATCAATACCCAACCGGCTCAAGTTTTAATTTTCTTTTGCCTACGGAGAACCTTAACCGGTAGAATGTTTCTTAAAATCATCGGAGGATGAAACAATGCCCTTAAGAATACTAATTGTTGATGATGATCCCGACATACGCGATGTTCTTAAATTAACTCTTGCCGAAGAAAACTACTCCATCGTAGAAGCGGAAGATGGAGAGCAGGCGCTAAAAATAATCGCCGATAAACCCCTTGACCTGGTTCTTTTAGATTATAAAATTCCAAAATTCGACGGGCGGCAGGTTGTCCAACAAGTAAAAAAAGATTTGCTGCTAAGGCATCTGCCGATTATTATGGTTACCGGAAAAGGCGAAATCGAAGACAAAATTGAGGGGCTGGATGCCGGAGCTGATGACTATATTACCAAACCATTTGAACCCCATGAACTCCTGGCGCGCATCCGCATGGTCCTGAGGCGGACCGAAAGGGATTTAGAAGCTAATCCCCTTACCAGATTGCCCGGTAATGTTTCTATCTTAAATGAACTTTCCAGCCGCCTGGAAAACAAATCACTCTTTGCTGTTGCCTATGTCGATTTGGATAAGTTTAAAAGCTACAACGATAAGTACGGGTTTGAGTTTGGCGATAGAGTTATTCGCGAAACGGCGCGTATACTAATAAAAGTCGTTCACGAAAAAGGCTGCCCCGACGATTTTATCGGCCATATCGGAGGAGATGATTTTGTCATCATTACTACGCCGGATAGAGCAACCAGCCTGTGTAAATTAGTTATTGCCCAATTCAAGGAAATCTCACCTTCTTTCTATACCGAACAGGATAGAAAAAGAGGTTTTATCGTCGCATTTAACCGTAAAAACAAAAAAGAAAAAATCCCCCTGCTTTCTCTATCAATTGGCGTAGTTACCAATCAAGCCCGTCCAATTACCCATGTTGCCGAGATTGGCGAAATCGGAGCGGAATTAAAAGGATATGCTAAGTCTCTGGGAGGGAATCATTACATAACAGACAAGCGCCAATAAAACATGCCTACTTTATGACGAGGATTATATTGATTCAGTAATTCAGGGATTAGGTTATTAGGAGATTGGGATAACGCCCCTAAAGTTGTTTTAGTAATCTTTCTATACGAGTAAGCCCTGTGCTGATATTTTCATAAGAGGTAGCGTAAGAAAACCGTAGATATTCGTCTGCGCCAAAGGCCTTGCCGGGAACCACAGCCACCTTGGCC
>JAUXFU010000085.1 GCA_030622705.1 Candidatus Omnitrophota bacterium
GGAATGAATCTGACGGTTTTTTCGCGAATGGTGATTTTAGCCAAAGCAGCTTTCGCTGTGAGGGAATCCGAACGTGGAAAGGTTCGGATGGCGAGGGTGTTTGAGTCCGTCCTGGCGCAAGCCGACGGACGAGTTCCGCAGCCACCGAAGAGCGAAAGACCTTTGGCGTAAAAAAATCGCCTCTGAGCGAAAGAACTGTTAGATTCATTCTGTTTTGTATAATACGATTTTCAGCAAGTTCCCGTCTTTGCGCAGGGAATTTGTTTAATGGGATAAGACTGTAAACAACTCTCATCTACCTGCGAGAGAGAAACTGCCGCGTCTATATTAAACGGCCCGACACTTAGCCTATTGATCTGAGAAATATACCCAACACAATCTAAATCACGCGCAACATCTTCGGCTAACTGCCGCACGTAAGTCCCCTTTGAGCATTTAAGATAAAATTCTATAGACGGAAGGCTGAATCCCCGTAATTCCAATTCCCTGATTACGACCCGCCGAGGCTTGCGGTCAACCTCAATTCCGCGGCGGGCTAATAAATATAATCTCTTGCCTTTATGTTTAACCGCGGAAACCATCGGAGGAACCTGAAGAATCTGCCCTATATAAGAATGTAAAACCCGCTGAACCATGTCTTCAGTAACATGATTATAGTCTCGTATCTGCATAACCTTACCTTCCCGGTCCCCACTGACAGTACGTTTACCCAGAGTCAAAGTAGCCGCGTATTCCTTATCAAAATTAAGAAAATTATTAAACAATTTTGTGCTTTTGCCGACTAAAATTAATAAAACCCCCGTGGCCATCGGATCCAGTGTTCCGGCATGGCCTACCCGCCGGATCCTTAGCTTCCTGCGCACAAAATCCACTACATCATGAGAAGTCATACCCTCTGGCTTATTGACAATAATAATACCGTCTTTCATGGTTTAAAGGTTATCAGGTAATTGGGGTATTAGGATTTGGAGATTAGGATATTTGGTTATTGGAAACTTCTTTTCCTAATCACCTAATTACCTAATCCACAAACCCCGATATCCTAATACCCCAATATCCCTATTATAGCTGCTCCTTTATCTTATCTATTACCTTCTTTCTGACCATCTCTAAATTCCCGTTAACGGTACAGCCGGAAGCTGTTTTATGACCTCCCCCGCCAAAAAACCTGGCAACGCGATTAACGTCTACTTTGCCCTGAGATCTTAAGTTCACGCGAAACTGTGTTAGTTTACCCTGCTGTTGTTTAAATAAAACACAAACCTCGCTACCGCGGACTGAACGGCCGAAGCTTAAAATCTTCTCGCTGAAATCAAAATAAACCCGGCCTGAGCGCAGATGTTTTTGTTGTATATTAAAGGTTATAATTTTCCCCGAAACCTCTTCCTGCATAGTTAAAAGAATTCTTGCCAATAAAGACATATCGGAAAAAGAAACAGACCCGTATATATTGCGGTATATCCCTGAAACATCCAGATTAAATTTTAAAAGCTCGGCTGCCATTTGATGAGTAAAGAAAGTAGTATTTACATAACGAAATGAACCCGTATCGGTAAGAATCCCCACGTAGAGAGCCTCGGCTACAGCAAAATCCATCTTAACGCGCGTAATTTTGTAAAGCCTAAACACCAGTTCTGACGCCGAAGAGGCATCAGGCAATACCCAGTTAAAATCGCCAAATCCTTGATTAGAGATATGATGGTCTATATTAAGAATCGGCCGTCCGGATACGTTCAGATTAGCAACACAGCCGCAGCGGGAGATGTCTGAACAATCCAGCATTGCTAATACATCGAATTTTAACTTCATATTCTCCCGGTATTTCTTTATCAGCCTTGCGCCTCTTAAAAAGGCATATTCACAGGGAATAGCATCCTGATCAACCATAACTGCTGACTTGCCTAATTTTTTCAAGAGGTAATAAAAGGCGATCTGTGAGCCTAAGGCATCCCCTTCTAGATTCCGGTGACTGGTAATCAAGAACCTGTTGTGCTTCCTTATACAATCAATGACTTTTTTTACGCTCATCTTCCTCCTCTAATCTGTTAAGTTTCTCCTGGATTCTAATACTGTATTCGGTTGACTGATCGTATTTGAAAACAATCTCAGGAACATATCGCAAACTCATTCTCTGTCCGACTAAATAACGGATAAACGGTTTTGCCTTTTTCAGCGCCTTCTGCGTAGCCTTGCGCTGCTTTTCTTCGCCGAGAACGCTAAAGTAAACTTGCGCGTCTCTTAAATCAGGGCTCAAATCAACGCGCATAATCGTAACAAACCCCAATCGCGTATCCCCTAACTCGTTCTGAATTATGCTACCTATCTCTTTCTTCAACGCAACAATTACTTTTTTTTGTCTTATCCTCATACATCACTTCCTTTTCATAATTTACTGCATTGTAACACAAGTTATTAAAAATATACCCACCATGTTACCATTGCCCGACCCCCTGATCAAGTCAGAGGGCATGCTTGATCGGGCAATCCATAGAAAGAACTCTCCTGGATTCCCGCCCTTGAGGCTTCGCTCAGGGCATGCTTTCGCGAGAATGACACCTGGCATAAAATTTCTGCCGCTTCTTAACCCATTCTAAAGCTTCCTGTTTTGAATTAATCATTCCGTCTATCTGCAGATAAAATAATTTTTCCAGGATGTTTTTATAATCGGGGCCCGGTTTCAAACCGAGACTCGCTAAATCATCGCCGCGGACGTAAGGCCGCATCCGGTTATAATGCTTAAAGAACCTTTCGATATTAAGATTAAGAAATCTATTCCCATATCCAGCCTTAATAAATAAAATTGCCTCAGGGCTCAACGGCTTTAAATCCCGGTAAGCTCGGCTCGGCAATATGTCTTTTTTGCTTAAGCGTAACAGCTTTTGCGGGGAAAAGGTTTTACAGGAAATTACGCTTCTTATCTGCTCCCGGCTAAGTCCGAATCTCCCGCAAATCTGATTTATTTGCTGTTTATCCAGGCTGTTTATGAGTCCGGCAAAATAGACCAACCAGGCATCGGCAATCCTATATTCAGGAAAATTGCTATTAAACCAATTAATCTGTTGCCTGATTACTGTTAGAAGTTTAAATGCCGTTTTATTTAACTTAAGCCGCGGATGGATAAAATCTAACCCGGCTAATTTTTCAAGACGCCTGATACACTTAATAGCAACAGGTTCTTTCAGAATAAGAATAAGTTCATCCCTTAACCGGTGAGGGCTGACCCGTTTTAACATTCTCGAGCGCACTGCCTCCTTTAGTAATTTTAAGCTATGCGGCTCGATTCTGAATTTGAGCCTCTGCTCAAAGCGCACTGCCCTGATTATGCGCGTAGGGTCATCGATAAAACTTAAATTATGCAGGATACGGATAATCCCTGATTCTAAATCCTGCCTGCCTTGATAAAAATCAACTAAACTGCCGAATTTTTCAGCCAGCAAATCAACAGCTAAAACATTAATCGTAAAATCCCGCCTTGCTAAATCCTGTCTTATTCCGCCCGGAGAAACCACCGGTAAAGCGGCAGGCTCAGGATAAACCTCTGAGCGGGCAGTAGCGATGTCCAATTTTAACTTCTCAGGCGTTATTAATGTTGCCGTACCAAAACGAGGGTGGGTTACAAGTTTCGCATTAAGCCGGCGGCTTAACGCGGAAGCAAACTTAAGCCCGTTTCCCTGAATAACTATGTCTAAATCGTAATTAGGCACATTCAAAATAAAGTCCCTAACAAAACCGCCTACTAAAAAAGCACGCACCTTTTTCGCTACGGCTACATCGCGCGCCAAGTATATCAACTCCCGTATATCTTTGGGTAACTTATCTAAATATTTTTTCATATTACTAAACAATATAACAATATAACAGCTTAACAATCATTCAAGGTCTGGGATGAAACTTAGTGTGAATCATTTTCAATCTATCCTTATTAATATGCGTATATATCTGGGTAGTTGAAATATCACTATGCCCAAGCATCTCCTGCACGCTTCTTAAATCAGCCCCTCCTTCCAAAAGATGCGTAGCAAAGGAATGCCTTAATGTATGCGGACGAATGTCTTTTTTGATCCTTCCCTGACGGGCGTATCTTTTAAGCATCTTCCAAATTGACTGACGGGATATCCGCTTATTGAGCCGCGTGAGAAACACAAAATTACTTGTGCCTTTTTTTAAGAAATTCCGGCGCTCCTTTTCTATATAGCTCTTCAGGCATACAATCGCCTTTTTACCAAAAGGAACAATGCGCTCCTTGTTACCCTTACCTAAACAACGGACAAATCCTACGTCTAAATTTACGTCCTGAAGTCTTAATTGAGCCAATTCCGATACGCGCATACCGGTAGCGTATAATACCTCAAGGATCGCTTTATCCCTCAACCCCCCTTTTTTACGCAGGTCAGGCTGCGCAATCAGCGTTTCTATCTCTGTAACCGAAAGGACAGTAGGAATCCTTCTCCATAATTTTGGTGATTCTAACAGGCTTGTCGGGTCCTGCCTGATAATCCTCTCCCGTACCAAAAAACGGTAAAACATCTTAATTGCGGCAAGTTTACGGGCAATAGAATTTGCGTTTAGACCCCGCTGTTTAAGACTCAACATAAAACTGGTTATCTGATCCCTATTTGTCTTATCTAAAGAATTGACCTGCTGCTGGCCTTTTAGATAATCCAGATAGGACACTAAATCCCAACGATAGGCTATAATCGTATTGCGGCTCAAACCCCGCTCAACCGAGAGGTAATTA
>JAUXFU010000131.1 GCA_030622705.1 Candidatus Omnitrophota bacterium
CTTATTACGCTCGCTTTCTGTTCAAATCCCAATTGGCTCTCAGAACCTAACGTTGCTATTTCTGCTCTCAGCCGGTTGATAAAATCAGTCAGAACGATTCCGTTATTAACTACAATTCCCCCCAGCATAATTATGCCTAAATAAGCAACTATGCTTAAAGGGGTGCGGGTAAGAAAGAGGATAAGGCTTACCCCGATAAGAGAAAGAGGTACAGTAAACATTATAATAAACGGCTGCCACAGGGATTCAAATTCAGCGGCCATAATCATATAAACCAGAATAAAGGCGAGAATCAAAGCAAATGCTAAGCTCTGGAATGATTCAGACATCTTTTGTTGTTCTCCAGCTAATCGCAGGGCGTAGTCTTGACGGAAATAGGGCATGCTTTGCTTGATTGATTTTAATATTGCATTTATCTCTTGGGCCACTTTGCCAAAAGGGCGCTCGTATATATTGGCGGTGATAAATACTGTTCTTTGTTGATTTATCCGTTTAATCTCAGTGGGTCCTGTGCCTTTGGTTAAATAGGCTACTTCGGAAAGGGGAATATTCATTCCTAATGGAGAATGGATAAGCAGCCTTCTTAGGGTGTTTAGGTTAATGCGGTCTTCTGGCCGCAGGCGGACGCGAATATCTATTTCTTCACCATCTTTATCCTTGAACTTTGTCGGTACATATCCCTTGAGGGCAACCTGGGCGGTAAGGGCAATGTCCCGCACGGAAAGCCCATAGAGCGAGGCCTTGTCTTTAAGAATATGCAGTTTTGTTTCCGGGCTGGGTAAGACTTGGCTGGTTTTTACTCCGTATACCCCGGGTATTTTTTTGAGCTGGCTTTTAACTGACGCAGAGATATCGGCTAATTGGTCAAGATCATGCCCACTGGCCTCAATCACAATAGGCGCTCCTTCTTCTATACTGGTGCTTAAGGAGGACTCATGGGCAATATACTCAATCTGAGCATCTTTCATACCCTGTTTTTCCAGATTGGATTTAAGGTATTGGATGATTTCTTCGGTTGAGCGGCGAATGTTTTGTTTAGCAGACAGCTTTTTTAGATTGACCATTATTTGCGCCTGATGTGAACCTAATGTCTGCAACTTGGCTTCGGCAGAAGAAGCTTTTTCTTCGCTTGAGCCGATATTGACAGTTACCCCCTTGGTTTCATCAATCCGCAGGAGTAACCGCTCAATTTCTCCCACTACGCTATCGGTGATTTCTAACAAGGTTCCCGGGGCCAGGTTTACCTTTATAATGAATTGTCGCTGGTCAATGCTTGGCAGGAATTGGCGGTCTTGGCTGAATAAAAGCGTTAGGCTAAGCGGGAAGGCAACAAGAAAGACCAGAGCAAGAATTAACAGTTTGTGAGAGAGTAGGCGGGCAAACAATCCGCTATCGCCGCGGGCATATTCAGGATTAAGATTTTGTTTATGATGTAGGAAGGTATAAAACTTGTCTAACCACTGAAACTTCGTAAGGAAGAGACCTGAGTGCGCCAATTTTGTTGTTGGTGCGCGAAGTTCCTTGCCCTGTGATATATTTTTTGTCGCGCGCAGGGACATCCGTGGATGGCCCAGGGAAATCAATACCGGCACCAGAGAAATAGCGATAGCTATTGACGCTATTAAAGAAGAAATTATGGTTATCGAGAGCTGTTTAAACACCTGTCCGGCAATTCCTACCACAAAGGCAAAAGGGAAAAATACCGCTACTGTTGTTAAGGTTGAACCGATAATCGCTCCGGTCATTTCCCCTGCTCCATCGATACATGCCTGCGGCAGAGGTTTTTTCATCTGGCGGTGTCTGAAGATATTTTCAATGACTACAATCGCATTATCAACAAGCATGCCTACGCCAAGAGCCAGTCCGCCTAAGGACATCATATTGAGATTTATTTTAGAAAAATACATCAGGCAAAATGTCGCCATTATTGAGATTGGTATTGCGGTTGTGATTACAGCCGAGGAGCGCAGGTCGCGTAGGAAGAAAAGCAGAACAAAAAAGGCTAATATCCCGCCCTGGATTGCCGCGTTACGTACATTAGTAATTGCCTCCCGGATAAACTGAGATTGGTCGTAGGTTATCTCAATTTTAACTCCCTGGGTTAATTTCTCGGAGAGCAGTTTTTGGATTGCGCTTCTTATGTTTTTGGCTACATTCAGGGTGTTAGTGCCGGACTGCTTTCTTACGACTAGAGAGATACTTTCTTGCGCGTTATAGCGCGCAATACTTGTTTTGTCCTTTATTGTATCGTGGACCTTGGCAATATCCTTCAGGAATATCAGCCGCCTGCCCTTTTTTTCCTTTTTTTTCTTCTCTCTGATTGTTTCTGCCTCTTCCTCAGGCAAGTCAAGCGCGGCAGGTGTTTCCTGTATCTCGCTGATTTCCTGGTATTCCCCCATTGTGCGGATCAGGTATTCATAGAATCTTTCTTTGATTGTTCCCGCCGGATAATTAAGATTAGCTGCCTTTAGATTATCTACGATGGAGATGATGGAGAGTTGTGATGCGCGCAGCCGGGCTTGGTCAATTTCAACAACAATCTCTTGTTCATCCCCGCCGCTGATTGTTGCTGAGGCTACACCCTCGACCTTTTCAATAGCGTCCTTAATATATTTCCGGCACACCTCGCGCAACTCCAAAGATGACATCGGTCCGGTAACAGCTAAGTTCATAATTGGCAGGTCAAAGGGGTTATATTTCATTACAGTCGGTTCATCGGCCTCGCGCGGGAGCCTTTCTTTGATCAGGTCAATCTTCTCACGCACATTCAGGGCGGCAAAATCCATATTTGTTCCCCAGTTGAATTCTATCATTACCAGGGAAAGCCCCTCCTTCGAGACTGAGCTGAGCCTTTTGACGTTATTTACCGTGCCGGTGGCCTCTTCGATGATCTTGGTAACCAGGCTTTCAATCTCCTCAGGGGCGGCATTTTCATAAGAGGTAACTACGGTAATTTGAGGGTAGGTGATAGAAGGGAAGAGCTCTTGCGGAAGCTTGCTCCAGGAGATAAATCCCAGCAGCAGTATCGCCGTAAAGATCATAGTTGTCATAACCGGCCTGTTGACGAAAAGTTTGGGTAGGTTCATAGGTAACTCCACACACTTACGTGT
The DNA here is from genome assembly GCA_030622705.1 of Candidatus Omnitrophota bacterium. Next base: position 3,111 of record JAUXFU010000131.1, read on the forward strand.
GCGGTATCCTTTTGTAACTCCACACACTTACGTGTGCGGTATCCTTTTGTAACTCCACACACTTACGTGTGCGGTATCTCTTTTTGATTTCGAATATATTCTATAATATCCCGTACTCGTTCTTTTCCTATTTCTTTTGAGCCATATTTCTTAGCCCAGAAATGCCGCATATTCCCCACACGTAAGTGTGGGGTTTCTTCCAGCATCTTTTTATCTGCGGTAATCCGCGTTTATAAAAAAAGGGGGCACCCCGTGGCAAATTTATGCCCGGTTACCCCCTAAAATTATATTTAATCGCCAGTCCC
>JAUXFU010000098.1 GCA_030622705.1 Candidatus Omnitrophota bacterium
AACCAAGGCATCAACAAGCTCACGCAGTATATCCTCCTTTTTGCTGGATCTTAAATCAGTAACCACTGCCTTTTTACTCAAAAAGTCCATTATCTTCATCCTGCTAAACCTCCTTTTAATCTATGTAATCTCTTTTTTACAAAATCCTGAAAATCCGCGTCCAGACTATATTCCATATTGTATTGAATTAAGTAATTGCTTTTTAAAGCGAGGGACGGGGTTTGAACCCGCGACGACTTGCTTGGCAAGCAAGCATTCTACCAGCTGAATTACCCTCGCATAATTGCTAAATAAAAACCTTTAAAAAAAATCTGCTAATGCCGCGGGAGAGACTCGAACTCTCAAGTCTTTATCAGACATTAGGTCCTAAGCCTAACGCGTATGCCAAATTCCGCCACCACGGCAAAACTCTTACCGGCTTACATCTATTCTCTTCAGTTACGCCCAGCATACCCACCATCAATTTAACAATTTAACAGTATAACAATATAACAATTTAGCAATATAGCAATTTAGCAGTATAGCAATTTAGCAATATAGCAGTATAGCAATATATATGGGCCACCCGCGACTCGAACGCGGCACACCCGCCTTAAAAGGGCGGTGCTCTACCGGATGAGCTAGTGGCCCGTTTGTATATTTCAAAACTCTAATATCTCTTTTTCTTTATTTTTAAGTATTTCTTCCAGCCGGGCGTTATATTTATCAATGACCTTTTGCAATTCCTGGAATCCCCTGAACTTTTCATCTTCCGATATAACCTTATTCTTTTCCAATTTCTCAATCGCGTCCTTAGCCTGATGCCTTATTGTGCGTAGGGAAATTCTGCCTTCTTCAGCCATCTTTTTTACCAATTTCGCTAATTCATCCCTTCTTTCTCTTGATAAAGCGGGAAAGGATAAACGAATTAGCTTGCCCTCGCAGGAAGGGTTAACCCCTAAATTGGATTTAAGAATTGCCTTCTCAATCTCAGGGATAACCGTAGGATCCCATGGCTGAATTACCAAAAGATGCGCATCGGGAACGGAGATACTGGCTAATTGTTTCAATAAGGTAGGTGTCCCGTAATAATTAATATGTAACCCCTCTACCAAAGAGGGTGTCGCCCGGCCGGTGCGCACGCTGACAAATTCTCTCAAGACTGCCTCCAGCGCTTTTTTCATATTCTCTTCGCCATTATAGAGGGATTCTTTAACAGTCATATCTATCTTATCTCCTTTCCTTAAAATAACAATAGGACGTCACAAAAGCACCGTCCTTGATTACACTGATGAAAATTTAGATTACACAGATTATCCCGCCCCAGCGGGATCCCGCCATAGGCGGGAAAAACACCGTTGGTAATACCTGTAATCTTTTTAAGAATCTGTATGATTACAGACTGGAATGTATTTGGTGACAACCTGTTAAATAACAATTTTAAATAACCTTCCTCTTCACTTGGTTCAGAGTCAGCATGGGGGGGGGATAAAAAATCCTCTACTGCCCTTTATTTAACTATTGTTCCAATCTTCCGGCCTAAAACTACCCGTTTAATATTGCCTTTTTTGTTAAGATTAAAAATAATAATAGGAAGTTTATTATCCATGCACAGACTCACCGCCGTGGTATCCATAAAACGCAGTTTCCTGTTTAAAACATCGATGTATCCTAAGCAGGTAAATTTCTTGGCATTTTTAAATTTCAATGGGTCTTTATCATAGGCTCCTTCAACCCGCGTCGCCTTCAAAATAACATCGGCATTTATTTCCATTCCCCGCAAAGCTGCCGCAGTATCAGTAGTAAAATAAGGATTACCTGTGCCCGCGACAAAAATTACCACGCGCCCCTTTTCTAAATGCCGAACTGCCCGGCGCCGGATATAAGGCTCGGCTATCTGCTGCATACTAAGTGCGCTCATCAATCGCGTAGGCAGCCCTACTTTTTCTAATACATTCTGAAGAGCCAAACCGTTTATCGCAGTTGAAAGCATCCCCATATAATCTGCTACCGCCCTGTCCATATCCAACCCCTTACATGCAGTATTTTCCTGGCCGCGAAAGATATTGCCACCCCCTAAAACAATAGCTACATCTACTCCTAAACCTCTAATCTCCTTTATCTGTCCGGCTATTGAAACTAATATATCCTGTTCTATACCATGAAGTTGCCTGCCTTGCAAAGCCTCACCGCTTAATTTCAACACAATGCGTTTATAGACTGGAAGATTACGCTTAAGTTTCATTGTAATCCTTCTCCGATTTTATAGCGGATAAATCTGCGGATAACTATATTCTCACTCATCTTACCGATAAGATCGGCTAAAAGCTCTTTTATCGTAATCGAACTGTCTTTAATAAAAGACTGTTCTAATAAACAATTATTTTTGTAGAATTCCTCTTTATTCTCTATCTTATCTATCATCTCTTTTGACAAATCATCCCTGCCTATACAAATAGGGCTCACCGCAGCAATCTGCATCGACAAATCCCTGGTAAACTTACAAAAGTCTTCACTGCGCGCAACAAAATCAGTTTCACAATTTACCTCAATAAGTACTCCCAACTTACTGCCCGGATGCAAATAAGACTCAATCCTGCCCTCCTGCGCTATCCTGTCTTTTTTTGCCCTGGCAATCTCTAATCCCCGCTCGCGTAAAAGACTGACTGCTTTTGCGGTATCTCCGCCGGCTTTCTCTAAAACATCTTTGCAATCATTAACACTGGCCTGAGTCATGTTGCGTAAATCCTTAATTTTTTGTACTGGTATCTTTTCCATTATTTTCCTTACCTTTCCATAATTTAAACAATTCAACAAACAATTTCAACCGCGCGTTTACACAAGACAGAATTTTCTAAAATATAAACCACAGAGAACACAGAGGCACAAAAAAAATACAAAATCTTTCAAGACTTTTAAAAACTCTGTGAACTCTTGTTTATCTCTGTGGTTCTGTGGTGAAAAAAACTTTAATTTTGCTGCTCGCTGCGGTTTTCCCCGGAGGATTCCTCTATAGGCTTTTCTTCGGCCTGCTTGCTCTTTAGCTCTTTTTCCTCTGCCCGGTCATCAGGAGTCCCGCTACCTGCCTGGGCATCAGTGATATTTGTAACAGGATTTAATTCACAAGATACGGTTTCGCTGGAAAGATAAGTAAGAAACCGCTTCCTGCCTTCGATAACCGCATCAGCCAACATGGAAACCAACAAACGAATAGACTTAATCGCATCGTCATTCCCGGCAATAGGATAATCAATTAAATCGGGGTTGGAATTCGAGTCCACAACTGCCACAATGGGTATGTTCAAACGCCTCGCTTCTTTTACCGCAGTCGATTCCTTATTGGTATCCACTATAATTACAGCATCCGGCAAATTCTCCATCTGGACAATCCCCGAGAGATTCCTTTTAAGAAGAGCTGCCTCTTTCTCTAAATGAACAATCTCTTTTTTGACAAACTTCTGCAATGTCCCGTCCTCACGCATCTTCTCAATATCCTTAAGACGCTGTATACTTTTTCTAATCGTAGAAAAATTGGTCAGCAATCCGCCTAACCAGCGAATATTTACATAATGCATCCCGCATCGCTGGGCCTCTTGCTGAATTATATCCTGAGTCTGTTTTTTAGTACCGACAAAAATTACGCTTTTGCCCCGGGAAGTCAAATCCAGAAGAAAATCCTTCGCTTTATTTAAGCATTCAGCTGTTTTCTCCAGATCAATAATATAAATGCCGTATCTTTTCCCAAATACATATTTTGCCATCTTAGGACTCCAGCGTGAAGTCCTGTGTCCAAAATGCACACCTGCCTTTAAAAGTTCTTTTATTAATTCATCTGGCAAATCGTCTACCTCCTTCTTTAAGTAAGGGCATAAACCTACCCTTTATGATTATTTTAATTGTAACTTCTATTCCTATGCGCAGGGAATTTGTTTTCCTTTGCCTAAAAAGGCTCATTTAGGCTTTATTTTAGATTTAAGTATATCATACTTAATAAATCTTGCAACAAATTTTACCTCACACCAATACAAAACCTTATCTTTCTTTCGTCTGCATCTGATAAAGGCGATAATATAAGCCCTTTTTACTTAAAAGTTCTTGGTGCCTGCCCTGTTCAACAATCCTCCCCTTATCTAAAACCACAATACAATCGGCGTTGAGCACCGTGGAAAGTCGATGAGCCACAATAAATACTGTACGCCCCTGCATCAGCTTCTCTAAGGCCTCCTGCACGATCCGTTCAGAAGCACTATCCAAATGAGAAGTAGCTTCATCAAGAACCAGTATCGGCGGATTCTTGAGAATGGCGCGGGCAATAGAA
>JAUXFU010000099.1 GCA_030622705.1 Candidatus Omnitrophota bacterium
CCTGGCTTAAGGAATCCATAGAGAAACTCTACAGCGAAATTGATGACAAAGGCATAAAATTCAAGCCTGCCTGTTATTTAGCGGATGAATGGCTCACCCCTGAACAGGAACCTGTCGTGGGAATACCCTTTTACTTAGCGCACCCGGCGCTTATGAAGTTAGAAAAAAAGATGATGCTGGAAGTCGAAGGAGGCACAAAACCCTGGTGCGCGAAACTGCTGCGGCATGAGACCGGCCACGCAATAAACTATGCCTATAAGTTATACAAACGCAAAAAATGGCAAAGAGCTTTTGGGCGGTTTTCTACCGAGTACCTCGATACATACAGATTCAGGCCATATAGCAAGAATTTTGTCAGGCATCTGGAAGATTACTATGCTCAATATCATCCGGATGAGGATTTCGCAGAGACCTTCGCGGTCTGGCTTACTCCTGAATTAGACTGGAAATCGCTGTATAAAGGCTGGAAGGCTATTGAAAAACTCAATCTTGTCAACGAGCTGATAAACGAGATTAAACATAAAGAGCCCCTGGTTAAAGAGGGAAAAAAATACTGGAACGCTGCATCTTTAAGAATACTACTGAAGAATTATTACAGGAAACAAAGGCATTATTACGCAGAGAATTTCCCCGATTTTCATGATGCCAACTTAAAAAGAATCTTTACGCAAGAAAAAAAAGAGAATAAGCAGCTGCCGTTCGCGTTCGAGATTATAAAAAAATATAGAAGCGCTATCCTTAAAAGCGTTTCTGCCTGGACCGGAGAAAAAAAATACGTTATTAATGACCTTCTGAGAACAATCACTAAAAGATGCAGGGAGTTAAAACTATTCAGCTATGAATCTCAGGCGCTGGTAGTATTAAGAATCTCGACTTATATCACCGCGCTAATTATGAACTATAAATATACAGGCAGGCTCCGGGGGAAAAAATGCATAAAAAGCTAAAGGTCCTTTTATTATTTGACAGCCCTTATCCTGCGCCAAAAGGATACACGTTCGAAGAAGAATTCAAAGATATCAACTGGGATACGGAACGCGACGTATTCCTGGCACTCCAGGAATGCGGCTATACTATCAGCATCCTGGGGCTTTACAACGATATATCGGTTCTGCTTGAGGAATTAAAAGAATTCAAACCGGATGTTATATTTAATCTCGCGGAGGTTTTTAACCAAAAGACACATCTTGATAAAAACATAGTTTCCCTCTTGGAGATGTTGGGAACTTCTTATACCGGCGCCTCTCCAGGGAGTCTGTTTATTTGTAATAATAAAGCCTTGAGCAAAAAAATATTAAGTTTTCATAGAATTAAGGTTCCTCATTTTCAGACCTTTTACAAGAAGCGGCGGGTGTGGTTCTCCAGGCGCCTTAAACTGCCCCTTATCGTCAAACCCCTGGCTGAAGAGGCATCCCGGGGGATATCCCAGGCCTCGGTTGTGGATAATGAGGCTGCGTTTATCGAGAGGATAAACTTTATTCACCAGCGGATGAATACGGATGCCATTGCGGAAGAGTATATTGACGGACGGGAATTATATGTAAGCCTATTAGGCGACAAAAAACTTAAAGTATTACCTGTCCGGGAGATGAAATTCGGAGAGTTTCCGGAAGATGAACCGAGAATCGCCACCTATAAAGCAAAATGGGATGATGCCTACCGGAAAAGGTGGGGGATAAAAAGTGTCTTTGCCTCAAATCTGCCTAACGGTATTGATAAAAAAATCGTGGATGTCTGCAAGCGCGCTTACCGCTGCCTGAATATACAATGTTACGCGAGGTTTGATATTCGGGTTACCCCAAGCGGGAATATCTACATTATTGAAGCAAATGCAAACCCGTGTTTAGCCAGATGCGATGAGGTCGCGCAATCCGCAGAAAAAACCGGGATCTCATACAATCAACTAATAAAAAAAATAATATCCCTATCCCTAAAAAGAAAATAAAGAAGACCGTTTCTACTTGGCCCATTGCTGCACATCAGGTTACACCAGACCTGTCCCCAAGGCAGAAATATGAAGGTAAACCCCGAAACCCAACAAAAAATTACCAAGGTTGCCAGTCTCTTAAAAGGCTGCAGAAGTATTCTATTTATCACCGGCGCCGGTATCTCTGCTGATTCCGGCCTACCTACCTATCGGGGAATCGGGGGATTATACAACAATAAAACCACCGATGATGGTATCCCGATTGAGATGGCACTGGCAGGCGAAATGCTGCAAACCCAACCCGCAATTACCTGGAAATACCTTGCACAAATAGAACAACGCTGTCGCGGCGCAACGTTTAACCGCGCTCACGAAGTCATTGTTGAAATGGAAAAGTCTTTCCCGCGCGTCTGGGTACTCACTCAAAATATCGATGGATTCCATAATCAGGCAGGTTCGCAAAATGTAATTGATATACACGGGGATATGCATAAATTGCTCTGCCCAAAATGCGCCTGGCGTACAACGATAAAAGATTATAGCGGTTTAAAGATACCTCCTTTGTGCCCTGTATGTAATAATGTTGTTCGTCCGGATGTGGTGTTTTTCGGAGAACAATTGCCATATGATAAATTAGAACTTTTATTCAGCGAACTACATAGAGGATTCGATATTTATTTCTCAGTGGGAACAACAAGCGTTTTTCCCTATATTCAACGCCCTATCGAAGAAGCCAAATATACAAACCGTCCGAGTATAGAAATAAATCCTGCCAAGACCGGTGTATCGCATTTAGTTGATGTTAAGCTGCCTTCAGGGGCAGCAGAAACATTAAACGCAATATGGCAGATATTTCAAAGCTCTGTTCGCTAATGAATAAAATGCCTGCGAATACCAAAATACTCCTTGTTATTCTTCCTTTATTCTGGCCAAAGATGCCGCCTTTAGGCCTTGCCTATTTACAGAACTATCTTATCGATAAAGGTATATCGGCGGATATTTTAGACCTGAATAATGATTATTATAATTTAGCAGAAGAAAAACTTAAAACCTCCTGGCTTATCAGCTGCAATACGTTTCTTGAGAAAAATATTATCTCAATAATAAAACAAAATTACCCCGCTGAATTTAATGCCGCAGTTATTAAAATGCTGCAATATGATATCGTGGGATTTTCCTGCTTCAAAAGCAATATCAATAGCACGTTTCAGATTATCCGTCTCCTGAAAACCCAAAAAAGTAACATCAGGATAATCTTAGGAGGCCCTGAAATTACAAGGCAATTCTTTAAAACAAAGGGGAAATTCAATAAAGAACTTCTTGACCTAACAGACCTTATTGTTGTCGGAGAAGGAGAGAGGGGGCTATACGATTTTATTACTCGAAAAAATGATATAAAAACAGTGCTGAAATTCTTTCAACTGCGGAATTTAAACCACCTGCCGTACCCTAAATTTCAGGATATAAACCTTAACTCTTATCCTAAGAACAGCAGTATTGCTCTACAATTCTCAAGAGGCTGCATACGAAAATGCAATTTCTGTTCAGAGAGGCTGCTACATAAAGGCTTTAGGGTCAGGCCTGTAAAAAATACCATAGATGAAATACGATATCACTTAAACCGCAATAAGATTAAATATTTTATATTTTTCGATTCGGTTCTAAACGGAGATGTTAAGAAACTGGAAGGCCTGTGTGACGCAATCATTGCTAATTTTGGCTCAATCAACTGGGAGGCCCAGATAGCTATTCATAATGATATGCCTGAAGGGATTTTTGAAAAAATGAAAAACAGCGGGTGCTATAATCTCTTCATAGGCCTGGAGTCGGGTTCCGATAATACGCTTAGGCGTATGAATAAAGGATACAACGCCAAGCAAGCGCGCGATTTCTTTAAAAAGCTCAACAACGCAGGCCTTTGTTTTGGCGTAAGCATAATTGTGGGCTATCCCGGTGAAACCGACGAAGATTTTAAAGAAAGCCTGGATTTCCTTATCCAAAATAAGGAACTAATACCCAAGATTGAACAAATTAATCCGTTTACATATTACAGCGGCACCAATGTTGATGAGTGCGGCGATTATAAATTAAACACGGATTCACTAAAAAGGATGCGGATCTTTATCAAGCAAATCAAGGAGAATAATTTTAAATATACAAATGCATTCCTGGGAAACCTGATTGAAAAAAGCTATGATCAAGAAAATCGTACCAGAATTGGTAATTAAATCCAATTATACCAGACAGAATGAATCTAACGGTTTTTTCGGCGAATGGCGATTTTAGCCAAAGCAGCTTTCGCTGTGAGGGAATCCGAACGTGGA
>JAUXFU010000111.1 GCA_030622705.1 Candidatus Omnitrophota bacterium
AATCAAACAAAACTCTTACTGGAAAGAACCTTTAGTTTTTTTTAAAAGAACTTTGCAATATGCCCCAGATAGCTCAAGAGCGCATTATCATCTTGCTTGCGTATACGTCCAGAACAACCAAAATGAAAAAGCAATAGCTTCTTATAAGAAAGCGATAGAACTCAACCCCGACTATTCAGCGGTATATTATGCGTATTATAATCTTGGTTGCGCATACCAAACGCTCAACAAAAATGAAGAAGCAATAACCTCATATAAGAAAGCGATAGAACTTAACCCCGGGCTCGCCAAAACATATAATAACCTCGGCTCTGCATATCGGGCTATTAACAAAAATGAAGAGGCAATAACCTCGTTTAAGAAAGCGTTAGAAATAAATCCCAGCTATGCAAAGGCATCTTATAACCTTGGTTGTGTATATCAAGCTACCAATAAACAAAGAGAAGCAATAACCTCCTATAAAAAAGCTATAGCATCTAACCCGGGGGAAATCAAATATTATAATAACCTTGCTGCAGCATACTACGATAACGGCCAGATAAAAGAAGCAATAGCTTTGTTAGAAAAAACTATAGATGATAATCCGGATGCTACATTTCTATATCATAATCTCGAAAAGATGTACGAAACAATCGGCAATGACAATACTGGCCTCGATTCTGCTCTTCCGTACGATGTTATGGAAAAAGAGGAAACTAAAAGCTATAAGCAAATATCAAATGCTCCCGATGATAGTTTTATCGATAAAAACGCTGAAAAGACTACAGATTCATTCTTTCAGGCCGGCATTCATTATGGCAAGGAAGGAAAACACACCGAAGCTATTGAGGAATTCAAAAAAGCGATTAAGGCGGACGCTAATTTTATTTTAGCCTATATCAATCTGGGCAATGCTTATATGCAAAAGGGATCTATTGATCAAGCTATTGAAATTTATAAAAAAACAATAGAGATAAACCCAGGCATCGATAGCAGTATGGCCTATCTAAACCTCGGCGCAATATATGCGAATATAAAAAAAGATTACTCTGAAGCGATTAAATATTTAGAAAAATATGTAGAATTAAATCAAGGCACGCAAGAGTCTGAAGTAATAGAAAAACAAATTCATACATTAATATATTATATGCTGCAAAGTGAGAAAAAATGAACGCGGTAAGCCCCGTTAGAGAATGAAGTTCTCTAACGGGGTAAATGCGAGAGAACGCGCTGATTAGAGCCTCTAATTTCGAATTAAGGCTTGAGGAAATTAGATAAAGATTGATGCAAGGTAAGGTTTTCTTTTCGCCAGTAATAAATATAGGCAGGGTATGTGTAACTTATTGACCCTGCCTATATTTATTTGGTTGCGGGGGCGAGATTTGAACTCGCGACCTGTAGGTTATGCTTACTACTACAGTTTTCACTGCCCCAGCACAATTTCTTATTCTAAAAATTAGTGCTGGGTTTGTAGTCTGGACTATACCTTTATCCTACATCCAGTAAACTGAATATAGGATACCTACCGTCTAGTCTCTACACCTTCCCGCCATAAATATGGCGGGCTTGGCTCGGTATTACCAGTAAAGGCTTCACCGAATTTGATAGGTATTGCCTCAGCCGTTTCCGGCTGAGCGGCCCTCTTGTACAACAAATCCCATCGCCCTCGATACTCTACTGACCTTGGTTTACGCTGCCTTTTATCTGTTTCTATTAAAGCGATATTACTCCGATAACTAGAGAAAACAGATAGAGGCATAATATAAAATATGTGTAGGTCAGCAATGTAGATAATTGCAAAATCAAAATCATCGCTGTTATAACGCTCCCTTAACATGCGTCTACGATTAGTCTTGGTTCTACGCACATCTACAGCGTAACATTTCCTTTCGGCGTTAAACCAAGCATACTTAACCTGTATACGCAGGAGCTTCCCATGAAGATCAATTCCCAAATCGTAAGCAAGACGATCTCCAACGGGCCTCAGGACTCTAAATCCTCTTCTTAAGAATTCAGTCGTCACAGCCGATTCTGCAATATCAGCTTTGAGTTTTGTGTCCATCATGAGCCTACCGAGCTACCTGGCTGCTCCACCCCGCTATTTTAAACATGCTTTTTTGTAACCTTAAAATTATTCCTTTGACTCTAATTTATAAACAATCTCACCCTTGCGCACAACACCGAGTTTCTCGCGGATTATCTCTTCCTGATAAACCGGATCCTGCTGAATACGCAAAATTTCATCCTCCAGAAGAGTATTCTCTACTTCAACCTTATTAATCCTTGCCTCTAAATCCCTATTCTTATCCTTTAATTCCTGTAATTTAGTATACCCGGGCAAAAAAAGGATTAGAATAACAAATATCACTCCTAAAAAAAAGAATATTCTTTTATAATTTAACATCTTCAATAACGACACAACTTATGCGCTGCGAAAAACGAGGTAAGTCATCTCTTCATTCGGCCTGCATAAGTTGCTTTCTTGCCCAGCTGTTCTTCGATCCTTAGCAGTTCGTTATATTTACAAATTCTATCTGTGCGCGATAAAGAACCGGTTTTAATCTGGCCGCAGGCAGAAGCCACCGCAAGATGCGCGATAGTTATATCTTCTGTCTCTCCGGAACGGTGTGAAATTACCGCCTTATATTTATTCCTGATAGCAATGCTTATTGCCTGTAATGTCTGGGAAAGTGTCCCAATCTGATTCAGTTTAATCAAAATTGAATTAGCAACCCCTTCGGCAATACCCTTTTTAAGAATCTTAGGGTTTGTAACAAAAATATCGTCGCCAACCAGCTGGATCCTTGAACCCAATCTTTTGGTTAACTCCTGCCAACCTGTCCAGTCAAATTCTCCTAAACCATCCTCAATCGAAACTATCGGATATTTATCAATCCAGCGTTCGTAAAGAACGATTAATTGCCCGGAGGTTTTAGGCGACCCCTCAAATTGATAAGTCCCGTTATTGTTATAAAAAGAACTCGCCGCGCAATCCAAAGCCAGAGATATATCCACGCCGGGCTCATACCCGGCTTTTTTTATTGCCTTTACAATCAGGCCCAAAGCCTCTTCATTAGAAGAAAGCCGGGGAGCGAAACCACCCTCATCGCCTACGGATGTATTCAATCCCTGCGATTTAAGCAATGCCTTTAGATGATGAAAAACCTCAGCTGCCCAGCGTAAAGCCTCAGAGAATCGAGACGCGCCCAAAGGCACAATCATAAATTCCTGGATATCCAGATTGTTATCGGCGTGCATCCCCCCGTTTAAAATATTCATTAACGGAATCGGCAAAACCCAAGCCTTACTTTTGCCTAAGTATTTGTAAAAAGGCATTTTTAAGGAGGCTGCCGCGGCCTTGGCAACTGCCAAGGATACCCCTAACATTGCATTAGCCCCTAAACGGGATTTATTTTCTGTGCCATCTAAATCGAGCAGAATTTTATCAATTTTTTCATAGGAGGGAACCAATCCTTTGATTTTAGGAAAAATTTCTTTATTAACATTATCTACTGCCCTTAATACACCCTTACCTAAATAACGCGACTTATCCCCATCACGCAACTCCAATGCCTCCTTTTCTCCGGTAGACGCCCCAGAGGGAACTGCGGCGCGGCCAAGAGTACCGTTATCCAGAATAACATCCACCTCAAGAGTAGGATTCCCCCGTGAATCAAGAATCTCCCGGGCATGGATTTTTTTAATCTTAGGCATCTTCTAATCTCCCAAATTTAAAGTTGTGAAGATTCTATCATAATAACTTACTAAGTCAAGCGAAATTGCCTTCGGGTTAGTGTTAATGGGTTGTGTCAAGCCCGGCAATGATAATAAGTTTAGGTCAGGAAATGGCGGAGGAACTCTTAAGACCGTTTCTAAATAACCTCAATATTTTTCAGGTAGTTCCACTAGAAGTGCTTAGGGGCATTTCTACCAAAGCCCATTACCACACAG
>JAUXFU010000119.1 GCA_030622705.1 Candidatus Omnitrophota bacterium
AGGTATTATATGGATAAAAGAGTTGGATGTCTTTTGGTGATGATTGTTTTCTTTGTCTCAATTTCCGGTTGTTCCTCTATTGGGGTTATGCCTCATGTGACAGGCACGCAAACCGATTTATCGAAAAAGAATTATAGAATTGTAAAGTCCGCGGTGCGGGGTGTTGATTCCGGTTTTTATTTGTTCGGAATTATTCCTATTGATTCTCCTTCTTATGCTCACGCTATGGCTGATTTACATAAAAAAGTTAAAATGGAAGGTGAGGCTATGGCACTTGTAAATGTTGCTCAGGACCATTCCACCCTGTATTTATTATTGTTTAGTATCCCGAAAGTAACGATAACAGCGGATGTAATAGAGTTTACAGAAGAAAAAACAGAGCAAAAGGTGCGCGATTTAGAAGAGCAGGTGAGTAAGCTACAAGAGAAAGAGGCTGAGAAAGAAAAAAAGGCACGCGATTTAGAAGTCAAGGAGAGTAAGCAGCAAGAAAAAGAGGTTGAATCACAAGAGGTTGAATCAGGGCAAGGGGTTGGTAGCTCAGAAGAAAAAACAGAAGATAAGGAAAAAGAGCCCTTAGAGGATAAGCCGCAGGAACCTAAGCCGTAATTCCGCCGGTTAAAAAATTTCCCATTTAATTTAGAGGCTGCTGAAGTAGTTTTTATTCATTTTTCAGCGGGATCAAAAGAGATTATTGATTCTTGTTCTCGTCGGAAAATCTGTGTAATCTTATTTTTTATCTTTTAATCAGAGGTTTCCGGAGTTTTTGCCTTCGGGGAAACCTCAAAAAAATTACTTGACAGGAAATACTTTTTATGGATAATATTAGCACTTGTGATGTTAGAGTGCTAATATAAACAGGTAAAATGAAGGGAGGAGGTGGAAGTATGAGTATGCAGCCATTAGGAGACAGGGTTGTGGTTAAGGCGCTTGAGGCCGAAGATAAATCAAAGGGCGGTATAGTGTTACCTGATACGGCTAAGGAAAAACCCCAGGAGGGTAAGATCGTAGCCGTAGGCAAGGGTAAAGTGTCGGGTAGTGGTGACAGGGAGTCGCTTGAGGTAAAGGTGGGCGATAAGGTGCTGTATGGCAAATATTCAGGGACAGAGATTACTACCAAAGAAGGAGAAGAATTATTGATTATGCGGGAAGAAGATATTCTCGCTATAGTGAAATAATTAAGGAGGTATAAGTAATGGCAAAGCAAATCTTATTTAAAGATGAGGGGCGCCGGAAGATCCTCAGCGGAGTAGAGCAATTGGCTGCTGCTGTGAAGGTTACGCTGGGGCCAAAGGGGCGCAACGCGGTTTTAGATAAAAAATTCGGTTCACCGACAATTACCAAAGACGGCGTAACCGTAGCAAAAGAGATTGAGTTAGAGGAGCCTTTTGAAAATATGGGCGCGCAGATGGTTAAGGAGGTAGCTGAAAAAACCCCAGATACCGCCGGTGACGGTACAACTACCGCTACCATTTTAGCTGAGGCAATTTATCGCGAAGGCCTTAAAAACGTTACTGCCGGTGCAAATGCAATGGCTTTAAAGCGCGGCATTGATAAGGCTGTTATAAATGTAATAGATGATTTAAAGAAGCTTTCCAAGCCGATTAAGGATAAAAAGGAAGTAGCGCAGGTCGCTTCAATTGCCTCTAATTGTGACCAGAACATCGGGGATCTGATTGCCGAAGCAATGGATAAGGTTGGCAAGGACGGCGTGATTACCGTAGAAGAGGCAAAATCAATGGCCACAACCTTAGAGGTAGTGGAGGGTATGCAGTTTGACTCAGGTTACCTGTCCCCTTATTTTGTTAGCGATGCCGAGCGGATGGAGTGCATATTGGAAAATCCTTATATACTGATTCACGAGAAGAAGATATCTTCACTTAAGGATATCCTGTCTTTGCTTGAGAAGATTGCGCGTACAGGAAAGCCGTTATTGATTCTTGCGGAGGATGTTGACGGGGAAGCTTTAGCGACCCTGGTGGTTAATAAGATTCGCGGAACCCTCACTGCCTGCGCGGTTAAGGCGCCGGGATACGGAGATCGCCGTAAGGAAATGATGGAAGATATCGCGGTGCTTACCAACGGCAAGGCGCTGACTGAGGAACTGGGGATTAAGCTGGAAAACGTCAGTATCGAAGATTTAGGCTGCGCGAAACGAGTCAAGATCGATAAAGAGAATACTACGATTATCGAAGGGGCAGGAAAAACCTCGGCTATAAACGGGCGTATTGCTCAGATTAAGAAGCAGATCGAGACCAGCGATTCAGATTATGATAAAGAAAAGCTTCAGGAGCGCTTAGCAAAGCTTTCAGGAGGTGTTGCGGTAATTAACGTGGGCGCGGCTACTGAGACCGAAATGAAAGAGAAGAAGGCACGCGTAGAAGATGCCTTGCATGCTACCCGCGCTGCTGTTGAAGAGGGGATTATCCCCGGCGGCGGGATAGGTTTGATTCGCGCCATTCCCACGCTGCAGAAGCTCCAGCTTGAGGGTGATGAGAATATCGGTGTGGACATTATAAAGAGAGCCTTGGAAGAGCCAATTCGTCAACTGGTTAACAATGCCGGCCTTGAGGGGGCGGTAGTGGTCCAGCGGGTGAAGCAGGAGAAGGCAGGTATTGGTTACGATGTTAATAAAGATGAATATGTTGATATGATTGAGGCAGGGGTAGTTGATCCGACAAAGGTAGCCCGTACCGCCTTACAAAATGCCGCGAGCATCGCGGGACTGCTTATCACCACTGAAGCATTGATAACTGATAAGCCGGAGAAAGAAGGGCCAACGCCTCCAGCCATGCCGCCAGGAGGTGGAATGGGTGGTGGAATGGGTGGTATGTATTAAATTAGGTTATAGGTTATAGGTCATAGGTTGTAGGTTATGACTGAAAAAAGGGACGAGGAGAATATTTCTCGTCCCTTTTTTTTATTCCGCGCGCGGGTTGTATATTTCATTATGTAGGGACAGGTCACGACCTGTCCGGTTCGCTACATAATATTTACTAAGCCCGCCATTTCTGTTATAATATTCAAACGTAAAACAGAAATTTAAACGCAAGGATTCCTTTTGTCTATATTTTAGATTCCTTTTACACAAGACCTAATTTTATGAAAGCATTTAAAGGTTTTACTTTTTATTTACTGTTTTTTATGGTGCTCTTCAATTGCGTCATGTCAGCGCCTTTATTTGCGCGGGAAGACGGAACAGTGACTTCCCAAAATGCAGTATCTAAATTTTCACGCGATCATCCAATATGGATTTTGATGGTTGTGGGGGTAGTATTGGCGATTATTGCTATTTTCATATTCTGGAATAGAACTTTGACCCGAAAGGTTAGGGATCGTACGGCAACCTTAACTAAAAGCGAACAACGTTTTCGGTCAACTTTTGAACAGGCCGCGGTCGGTATCGCTCATGTTTCACCTAAGGGCAGGTTCCTGCGGATCAACCAGAAATTTTGTGATATTGTGGGATATTCACACCAAGAGATGTTCCAGCGAACATATCAGGAAATTACGTTTTCCGACGACCTCGAAGCTGACGTTTCGCAGGCAAATCAGTTATTGTCCGGAGAAATTGATACTTACGCTATGGATAAGCGATATATTTGTAAGAACGGCGAGTTAGTGTGGGTTAATCTGACAGTCGCCCTGGTTCGAAATGAAGAAGGCCAGCCGCAATGGTTTGTGGCAGTTATTAAGGATATTAG
>JAUXFU010000158.1 GCA_030622705.1 Candidatus Omnitrophota bacterium
CCAATAACTAAAATATCAACCTTATCTAATCCAGCTTTTATACGGGAGTAAGACTTAAGACTTACGCTAAGCGCAGGAGTCTGCGGCAAAGGCTCCAGGATAATCTCAGGCGGCTTAATTTTAATTACTGCGTTAATTAAACCGCGCGCAATACCCAGAGTAACCACGCCGGAACCCGCGCGCAGTGCCGCGCCACAGCACAACAAGGCTGCTCCGCTAAATTGCGCACAGCCGGCTAAAATAAATACGTGGCCGAAATCTCCCTTATGAGCTGCTGTTTTCCTGCGTAATAATTGCGCTGGCAACCGCATAATTCTTTATATGAGAAATAGAAATATAAACATTAAATTTACCCTCTCCCTGCGCGCAGGAGCGGAGTTCATCCTGATTATCATTTAATAAAGAACAATATGGCTTTCCCTGCGGATCATTAAGCACCTCAACGTCCTTAAAAGCTAACTTCGCATTGCCTAAAGCCTTAAACACCGCCTCTTTAACCGCAAATCTTCCGGCAAGGTGCTGATAACAGCTATTATATCTCCTCGAATATTTTAATTCTCTATCCGTAAAAATACGATCAAGGAAACTTCGGCCATATTTATCTATCGCATTCTTGATTCGCCTCACCTCGATAATATCCACACCGTTTCCTATTATCTTCATCATCAACAACTAATCAACGCCTTCATTTCCCACACCGCGCGTTCCAGCCCAACCAATGCCGCCCGGCAAACAATGGAATACCCGATATTTAACTCTTCTATCCGGCTAATTCCCGCGATAGCCTCTACATTATAATAATCCAGGCCGTGGCCGGCATTAACAATCATTTCTTTATTATGCGCGTATCTTACCGCGTTTTTAAATTCCTCCAGGCGCGTTCTTTTAGCCGAAGGAGTTTTTGCCTCAGCGTATCTTCCCGTATGCAGCTCAATTGTCTTAACCCCGAGTTTCAGGCTTGCGTCAATCTGAGACTTAAACGGATCGATAAACAAACTTATGACAATATTGCGCTTTCTTAATTTATTTATTGCCTGCTGAAACTTACTCCTATTGCCTGCCACATCCAAACCGCCTTCGGTAGTCAGCTCTTTCCTTTTCTCGGGAACCAGAGTTGCCTGATCAGGGCAAACTTCACAGGCAATCCTAACGATATCGGGAACAACAGACATCTCTAAATTCAGCCGTATCTTTACTGTCTGTTTTAAAAGATAGATATCCCGTTCCTTTATGTGGCGGCGGTCCTCGCGTAAATGCGCAACAATACTACTGGCGCCTGCTGTTTCACATAGGAAAGCGGCATATACCGGATCCGGCTGGCAGCCGTTTCTTATCTGCCTGAGGCTGGCAATATGATCTATATTTACCCCCAACTTCATATTTTACCTCACTGGCTGCCTTATTTTATAATAAATATCTGCGCAATTCCCCGCCAATATAAAACCAGAGCAAAATAGCCAGAATAAACGCAATCAACTTAAGCCATGGATGAGCGGTAAACCAATGTTTTATTATCTCTTTTGCGCCAATCCTATTTTGCGTCCTCATTTTTCCGAACCTTATTAGGCTCCATTAATTGCTTAATTCTCAACAGAAGATCTTCACGCTTCATCTCCTGGAATAACCTGCCCTCGTAGGCTAAAGACACATCCTGTCTTTCCTCAGAAACCACAATTACCACTGCGTCAGTCTCCTGAGTTAACCCGATTGCCGCACGGTGCCGCATGCCAAAAATACGGCTCATATCCAAATCCTCATTTAACGGAAATAAACATCCCGCGGACGCAATCCTGGCCTGCTGAATAATTACCCCTCCATCATGAAGCATACTGCCGGGGGTAAATATATTCTGCAGCAAATCCGAGGTAATTACTCCATCTATGGCCACGCCGGTTTCTATGTATGGCTGCAAGGAGCCATCACGCCCGATAGCAATCAGCGCCCCAATGCCCTGACGGGCAATAAAATCCACTGCCTTTGTAATTTCTTTTAAAATATAATCCAACTCCTCCTCGCGTAAAGGCAAATTAAATAAATGGTGCCGGCCCAGACGGGCTAAACCCTTTCTTATCTCCGACTGAAATATAATCAGTACCCCCAAAACCGATATGGCGAACAGCTTGGTTAATAACCATTCCAGCCTTTCCAAACCCAATCTCTGCACCAGAAAAAAAAGAATCAAAAGAACAACTATCCCCTTGACAACCTGCACTGCGCGCGTCCCGATAAAAAAAAGCATAATCTGATAAATTACAAACCAGAGAATGCTGATTTCTAGAATTATTTTCCAGATACCGACTATATCACTCACTTTTATTTATTCCTTATATCTTAAATCGAAACCCAATCTCAATAAACCCCGCTAGAGAACTTCGTTCTCTAGCGGTCTGCGGTGACGGTGGCTTTCTCTAACGGGGTAAACCCGCCCGCTATTATTTATTCACAACTTAACAATCGCATCAGCAATCCTTACTGCCTGGGCTGCGGCTCTAACGTCATGAACCCTGACAATCCCTGCGCCATTCATTACCGCAACCACCAATGATGCCAACGTTCCGCTTAACCTCTCCTGGGACGAAAGCTTTAGTATTTTACCGATAAAAGACTTACGGGACGGACCTACAAGAATAGAACAACCCAATATTTTTAATTCCCCTAAATTCCGCAAAATCTCTAAATTATGCTCTACGGTCTTGCCGAATCCGATACCCGGATCGACAATAATCCTTTTCTTATTTATCCCGCCGGCTTGAGCCCTGTTTAATGCTGCCTGCAGATAATCAATGACCTCATCAAGTAAGCATTTATATTCAGGCCTCCTCTGC
>JAUXFU010000157.1 GCA_030622705.1 Candidatus Omnitrophota bacterium
CCCTACTTCAGCCCATCTGCCCGGGCTGGGTATACCCTCTATATCCTGATACTCCACATTAAACAGATTGCTAATCTTAGAAAATATCCGCGCGTTCTTACCTATCTTACGCGATAAAGATAAATTCAGCAAAGTCCAGCCATGACGCTTTGCCCTTTTTTTATATTCTAATTCTATCACCGAAGAAAAACAAGGAAAATCAAATTCAAAAAAGGAACTAAAAAGACAAGCCGCGTAAGGAACCCCGTATTTATAAAGAAAACCCGTATCCTTAAGCTGCTTATCGATATAAGTAGAATTAAAACCCGCGCGTAGAATAGGGCTTAATCTTGTCTCAACACGCGCCTGGATACCAAAACAATCCGCCTCTAACATATTCCTTGCCTGCCAGATTTGTTCAGGCGTTTGTTTTATCCAGTTAATCAAATTATCCTCCTGACGGAAAAAAACAGCTAACCCCGCGTCTATGCCTGCCTGCCGGTAATTATACCCCAACTCATAGGTCAATGACTCCTCAGGCGCAAGGGCGGTATTACCCCTGGTTGTCGGATCCTCATAATAAAGCTCGGTAAACGACGGCCGCCTTATCAAAGAGGAAACATCCAGGTTTACATACTGATGCTGACTAAGCGCGTAATTTAAGCTTACCAAGCCGCTCGTTTCGTGTTTAAAACTGTCGAAATAATCAAGGTATAGACTGCCGCCTAAAATAAGCCTGTCTTTCAATTCCTTCTGTATATTAACGCCTCCCCGGTAGTGCGCCCGGCTGTGTCTCCCCAGGCCGGTTGAGTTAATCTTTTCTTCTTCGCATTCCGCAGTTAAAGAACAACTCCCGAAAGCGCCCTGCGGCATCACAACAGATAAACTCCCCGCGTAAATGTCTGTGCGATGGTGATTAAGATATTTAGTTTTAACCCCGGTTTCATCCAGCATAAACTTATCATAATGCCGGCGCCAGAGAAATCGGGGTTTTAGTAAAACACTGCCCGCAGAGAGGTTTAATCCTGTATTAACGATATGTGTTTGAGTCCATTCCCGGGAGGGATAATCTTGGCCGGGGGTATAGAAATCATAAGCGCCGAATTCCTTCTCGTCATATCCTACAAGCATAAATGCCTCCTGCTCGCAGGAGAATTCAAGGCTTGAGAATAAACTCGCGGTTAATATCCTAAAATCCGTATCATCGCGAAAACCATCGGAATTCTTTGTTTCCAAAGAAAACCTTACTCCGAGATTATCCTTTTTATTGGAAATACTTAACCGGCTGGAATAAGTCTGGTATTCGCCATAAGAATTCTCGAGTATATTCTTTGACTCTCCGGGGGGCTTAGGAATTATGTTAATTGTATTTCTCGGGATATCCAGCTCAATACCCTCGATATCCGCTAAGGCTAAAGGGATATCGCTGTTGTGGTGTCCGGTCTGAGGATCATTAATCCTACTGCCGTCAAGCAGGATAGTTAACCCCTCGAAACTCATACCGCGAAGAGAGAAATCCGTCTGTACCCCGTAATTTAAACAGCGGCTCTGCGTATCTACCCCAAGCTGTCCTATCGCCTCGGGAATAGACTTAATCGCTGATTTCTCTAAATAACCGCCGTCAATATATACCTTGTTTAATTTAGACGGCCTCGTGACTACTATCCTTTCTAAAGAATACGCCTCGGCGTAAAATGAGGAAAAACCATAAAATAAAAATAAAAAAATAATACCGCATCTTTTTATCATAATCGTATTATTATAAACAGCGCGGTATAATTGTCAACCAATAATGAAATTATAGTTTACAATGAATAATATCTCCGGACATTACCCTTTCGATTAATCCCGAATCCTGCCTTATCAATAATCCGCCGTTATCATCGATATCCACCGCCTCCCCGGCAAGCTGATGCCTCCCGCGGCTTGTGCTCAACCTGACCCTTCTGCCTAAGGTGCCGCTGTAATGGCGCCATTTATCCAGGGCTTGTTCAATCCCACGCCTTTGAAATTGCAGGTATTCCTTCTCAAAACAGCGTAAAATGCCCTGTAATAAATTCAGGCGGTTAATCTCATATCCGGCCTCCTGCTTTAAGCAGCCGGCTGAACAAGGCAGAGTTTTCTTATCGTTATTTACATTTATTCCCACGCCCACAATAACCGCGTGAACCATATCCATCTCAGCACTTAATTCGGTTAATATCCCCCCCACCTTTTTGTTGTTCAACAAGATATCATTGGGCCATTTTATCTGAGCCTCAAGATTCAATTGCTGCCTTAAAACCTCGCATATTACTACAGCACAGATAAGCGTTAAAACCGGTGTCTGTTGCGGCAAAATTGCGGGCCTAATAATTAGAGAAAAATATATCCCCTTATATTTAGGAGACAGCCACACCCTGCCCATCCTCCCTTTACCCTTTATCTGTCCCTCGGAGATAACCAATGTGCCCTCTGGGCTGCCGTTGATGGCTAACTCCATTGCCTTGTCCATGGTTGAAGGTAAAGTCTCGTAGTAATCAACAACCCTGGCAATAAACCTGTTTTTGAGACGGAATTTAATCTCCCAGGGAAAAAGACGGTCTGGGCAAGATACCAATTTATATCCTAAATGAGGAACGGCAGCGATATCATAACCTGACTCCCTTAACCCCTGAATATGCTTCCATATTGCTGAGCGGCTTAAACCAAGACCACCGCTTATCTCCTCGCCTGAAACATAACCAGACGTTCTTTTTAAACAATATAATATTTCTTCATTGACCATAACCAAATCCAAGAAAATCGGCTTCGCCGATGACTTTTTAGCGATTCTCGCAGTCCCAGCCGTTTTGCTTTGTGCAGCAAAGCAGGCGGAGATAGGAAAGTATTTTTATAC
>JAUXFU010000079.1 GCA_030622705.1 Candidatus Omnitrophota bacterium
CTTATTCACAAAAAGAAAAAGTCGCCCAAAAAGAAAAAGAACTACTACTAGTTTAATTATGAAAACAGGACATTTCTACTTTGGTAAAAAGGGGACATTTTAACTTTGGCTTGACATATATTTGTAACGTGCTTGCAATTTTTATTATCTATTATATAATAAAAAGCACGCATATTTTGTCATTGATTAAGAATCCGGAGATAAGGATGTGGGAAGTCTTTTTACAACTAAGGCAAAATCATAATTTAATCGTAACGTTAATTGCTTGGGTTTTGGCGCAGAGCATTAAGGTAGCGATTGGGGTAATTCGTGAAAGAAAGTTTGATTTTCGCTGGTTCGTTGGCCCGGGAGGCATACCTTCTTCACATGCGGCCGGTGCCGCTGCTTTGGCTACCAGTATCGGATTGAGAAACGGTTTTGATACAGTGTACTTTGCGTTAGCGGTCGCATTTGCGGTTGTGGTGATGTTTGATGCTCAGAATGTGCGACGATCTGCGGGGAAACAGGCGCAAATACTAAATAAGATGATGGAGGATATTTACTGGCAGAGGAGGATTGAGGAAGTCCGGCTTCGTGAATTATTGGGCCATACTCCGGTAGAGGTTTTTCTGGGAATGCTTTTAGGTATATTAATCGCAGTTATGTTATATTAAACAGGCTGTCACGAAATACGTTGAAGCCTGTGATTACACAAATTCTGAAAAAGATTACACAGATATTACCGGCGGTGTTTTTAATCTGTGTAATCTGCTCTTTTTCCCACCTATGGCGGGATCCCGCTGGGGCGGGATAATCTGTGTAATCAAGGACGGCACTTTTGTGACGTCCTATTATATTAAAGAAGGAGAGGCGATGCGAACGAGGTTATTAGTTATTGTTGGGATAATAGTTGTTGTGGCTTTAGGGGTTTTAGCAATTTTTCGAATTGGAGCGAAAGATACATTCTTAAATAAACAAAAGCCTGCTGTCAGCCGGAAAGGGATCCAGAATCAGGCTCAGCAGCAAGAGACAGAGGGCAATCTCTTAGAGGCGAAATCATTATATGAGAAACTGGTCACTAATTTTCCTAATTCTAATCAGATAGGTGGCTGGCAGCAAAAGGTATGGGATTTAAATATCAGGGTATTGTTTTCGCGCGAAATTGTCCCGGGAAGCGTTATTTACGAAATAAAATCAGGTGATAGTTTAGGTAAAATTTCCACAAAATTTAATACGACCATAGAGCTGTTAAAAGTAAGTAACGGCCTTTTGAATGATACAATTATAGCCGGAAGGAAATTAAGGGTATGGACGAAGCCTTTTAATATCGTGGTTGATAAATCCCAGAATATCCTTTTCTTGAAGGTCGATGATGAGGTGATTAAGACATATATTGTTGCAACGGGGGTTAAAAATTCCACACCCGTAGGAACCTTTAAGATTATTAACAAATTGGTTGATCCTCCCTGGTTCAAGGATGGTTCAGAGGTTCCTTCTGAGAGTCCGGATAATATCCTGGGTTCCCGTTGGATGGGATTTGAGCTTAAGGGATATGGTATCCATGGGACAACTAAAGAAGAGAGTCTTGGCCAGCAGGTAACCGAGGGCTGTGTCCGTATGCGTAATTCTGATGTTGAGGAGTTATTTGCCATTGTGCCTTCCGGCACAGAGGTTATTATTATTGATTAAGTGAGGACATAACTAATGGAGTGGAGTGAACGTAAGTTATTTGTCCGAATTTACCCAGCACTAATTTCGAGCGTTGAACTCAAAATTAGTGCTGGGTTATGGGCTCATTAAAGATGAATGGCTTGGATTTTGAAAAACCTATATTAGAACTGGAGAGTAAAATCCAGGAGTTAAAGAAGTTTACTTCTGAAAAGAAGATTAATTTATCCTCCGAAATAAAGAATCTGGAAGAAAAATTATCCCGTCTTAAGCTGGAGATCTATAGCAATCTTACCGCCTGGCAGAGGGTGCAGATTGCCCGTCATCCCAAGCGGCCTTATACTATGGATTATATTCAGATGTTGATGAGTGATTTTATCGAATTGCACGGTGACCGCAGTTTTGCGGACGATAAGGCAATGATTGGGGGATTTGCTCAGCTCAACCAACAAAGAATTATGGTGATCGGTCATCAAAAGGGAAGGGATACAAAGGAGAATCTTATGCGTAATTTTGGCTGTGCTCATCCTGAGGGTTACCGCAAGGCACTAAGGTTAATGAAGCTGGCCGAGAAGTTCTCTTTACCTATAGTTATTTTTATTGATACCCCAGGCGCTTATCCGGGTATCGGTGCCGAGGAGCGCGGCCAGGCCCAGAGTATTGCCTTTAATTTAAGAGAGATGCCTGGTATTACGGTTCCAATTTTGGCAGTTGTTATTGGTGAAGGGGGTAGCGGTGGTGCCTTGGGTGTTGGTGTGGCTGATAGAATCTGTATTCTGGAGAATGCCTACTATTCGGTTATTTCCCCTGAGGGCTGTGCAGCTATTCTCTGGAAGACGGGAAGTAAGGCTTCCCAGGCAGCCGAGGTGTTGAAATTGACTTCCGGGGATTTACTTAAGTTAAAGATAGTTGATGAGGTTATCCCTGAGCCATTGGGCGGCGCTCATCAAAATCCGGAAAAGCAGGGCGCAGCGTTAAAGATTGTTATCCAGAGGCATCTTAAGGAATTACTCGCTTTGCCTAAATCGGATTTATTAAAGCTGCGCTATATGAAGTTTCGCAATATCGGTAAATTCCTAAATGATTGAACAAGAATTATTATTCTTAGGCTTACTTAAGGAAAATGAAAAACATGGCTATGAGATAAAGAAGAGGATCAAAGAGATTCTTTCTTTGTTCGCGGGCCTGGAGATAAAGTCTATTTATTATCCTCTTCGCATTTTGGAAAAAGAAGGCCTGGTGGTCAAAAGGATTGTAAGGCAGTCCAGCCGGCCCAGCCGTTTTATTTATAGTTTAACCGATAAAGGCGAGGCGCGGTTTAGCAACCTCTTATTAAAAAGTTTTTTGGATTTCAAACGCCCGCGTTTTAGCCTGGATATCAGTCTATATTTCTTACGTTATATAAAACCCAAGGTGCTTAAGCGGCGGATTCAGACAAGGATCCGTATGCTGGAAAAGATATCACGCGGGCTTCAACAAATGGTCCGCTCTTTAAAATCCAGGAAATCCCCCTCCTTCCTCTGGTTGATCCTTGAGCATAATTTAGAGATGGTTAATACCGAGATCCATTTCTTAGAGCGTCTTTTCAAACACAGCTAAACTTTTCAAAAGACAGACACATAGACTTTCATTAATACTTACCTAATAAGTAAAGTACTAGATGCATGCAATTTTGGATTTAACCCTTAATGATCTGGAATCTCATTTTAAAAAGCGGGGATTCACCGGTTTCGCTGCTCGTCAGGTATTGCACTGGATTTATAAAAAAGCAATATATGATTTTAGCCGGATGACCAATTTATCCGTAAGCCTGCGTAATTTCTTAAATCAGAATTTTCATATCTTAAGTTTTTCTCTGGATAAAAAACAGCTGTCTTCTGACGGGACAGAAAAATTCCTTTTTAGCCTTTATCATAAATCACATCTCTTTGCGCAGGGACAGGGTAAGCAGGGTATTGAGTCTGCGCTTATTCCGGAATTAAAACATCTAACCTTCTGTATTTCTACCCAGGTTGGCTGTAAATTTGCCTGCCGGTTTTGCGCCAGTGGCGCGCAAGGCTGGCAGCGTAATTTAACCAGCGGCCAGATTATTGAGCAGGTAATCTATCTAAAAGATGCCTGCGGCAAGAGAGCTAATAATCTCGTATTTATGGGAGTAGGGGAACCTCTGGATAATTACGATAATCTTTTAAAAGCGGTGCGCATCTTAAATTCGCCTTATAGTTTTAATATCGGGGCAAGAAAGATGACTATTTCAACCTGCGGTTTGATCCCTGGTATTAAGAGATTGTCTAAAGAGGGTTTGCAGATTGAGCTTTCCATATCCTTGCATGCCGCAGATAACCAAACGCGTACATACCTGATGCCGATAAACAACAAGTATCCTTTAGAGAAATTATTGTCCGTCTGCCGTAGCTATTTTAAGAAAACAAGACGGCAGATAACCTTTGAATACGTTTTAATTAAAGGTATAAACTCTGATTTAAGGCAGGCGGAAAGATTAACAAAACTTCTTGCCGGCATGGATGCCAAGGTCAATCTAATTGCTCTCAGCCCGTTTAGAAATGGATTATCAGCGCCAAACAAATTAGAGATACTTTTATTTAAGGATATTCTGATTAAAGCGGGCCTTCCGGCGACAGTCAGGCGGCCCCGCGGAGCGGATATTCAGGCTGCCTGTGGGCAATTAAGATTAAGAAACTTGTCGGAAGCGGAACCTCAAACAGCTACGGATAAGCAATGAAGATAAAAGAAAATATTCTACAGGAAATCTATCAGCGGTTGTATAAAGCTTTTGGCCCTCAGCGCTGGTGGCCGGGGAAAACTCCTTTTGAGGTTATCGTAGGGGCAATTCTTACCCAGAATACTGCATGGACAAACGTAGAGAAGGCAATCAGGAATCTTAAAAAGAAGAATCTTCTTAATCCTGAGCCGTTAAGGAAGGTTTCTGAAAAGAAGCTGGCACAATTTATCAGGTCTACGGGGTACTATAATCAAAAGGCAAAGAAACTTAAAAATTTTCTTCAGTTCTTATTCGATAATTATCAAGGAAGTTTAAAAAGAATGTTTTCCGAAGATTTTTTGATTCTGCGTACCCGCCTTCTGGAAATAAACGGTGTTGGTCCTGAAACCGCTGATTCTATTTTATTGTATGCCGGCAATAAACCTGTTTTTGTTGTTGATGCCTATACCCGGAGAATATTAAGCCGGCATAATTTAATAAAACCCGGCGTCTCCTACAGTGACATTCAGAATTATTTTATGGATAATTTAGCAAATGAAGTAAAAACATTTAATGAATATCATGCTTTGTTTGTGCGTTTGGGGAAAGAGATTTGTAGACCGAAACCAAATTGTAGTATCTGTCCGTTACAAGCAATGCCGCGAGACTTTTATTCTGCTACGCAACAGTAATAAACCTATTGGTTTGCTTTGCAGGAATATTCTCCAAGGAGAGTAGTA
>JAUXFU010000026.1 GCA_030622705.1 Candidatus Omnitrophota bacterium
AAGGCAACAGAAATCATGTTGCCGTTAACCCCTGTAATATAACCGATATTTTTACTCATATTCAATGAGCACATCACTTATGCAGCGCCGCCCCCGTGCGCGACATAAGTGATAAGTGCGAATTGAACCCAGCCCTAATTTTTAAGCTTCGAGCTTAAAAATTAGGGCTGGGTTACTTGGGCGAATTCAACTACAGACAAAACCTCAAACCTCTTTTTCCCTTTTTCCTTATTAAAACCCGCTAATCTTTCCAATATCTGCAATTTTAAGCGGTAAATTATAAGGAAATCCAAATCAAAAAAATGCCCTGATTCTTCCTCGTCCAGAAAAGTCCATCTTAGGAATAAAAGCTTCTTCTCTATCTCTAAAGAATTGCTGCTTTCCTGAATTATCCCGCTTAAGTCTCTTTTAATTTTATTTAGTTCCCACTCAGAAACCCTAAGTTTATATCCAGGGTTCTCTCTTTTCGCCCTTCTATAAGAAACAAGCTGGCCTCTTAAATAATACTCAAAATCTTTCAATCTTTTTAAAAGGTACGTATCGTTTTCAACTCCGGGAAAATTATTTATATCTGCCTTGAATAAAATAATAAGGTCTTTCTCAGAAAGCCATTTTTCTGCCTCAGCCATAAAATCCGCTCTGGTTATCAAAGGCGCCTCTGGAAATTTCAACAGAGGCAGGCTGCAGGTTAGATAATAATATTTATCCAAGTGATCCTCGATGCTCGATGCTCGTTTTGGCCTTGTGTACTATGCTCCTTACCAGTATCAAGCATCGAATATCAGATATATTATTTACTTTCTTTTTTATCGATAATCTTCACTATAAACGGACGAAGATATTCTTTAAGTATTTCCAATATCACCTCGTCCGTAAAATCATAATGGAAATCATCGCCTTTCTTGCTTATATACAATCCTTTATTTATACCGGGATTTATCTTAAAGGTTACCCCCGAGGCTAATTCGGTTTTAAGCTTAGAGAGAATAAAATTCTCTAATCTATCCGCATCCTGCCGGTTTAGGGAAATCTCTAAACCGGATTCTCCGTGTTTAAGCCAAGCCTCAGCAACCCGAAGGACCAATTCTTTAATAACCTCATCAGACAGGCTAAGTTGAATTTCCTTTTTTAAAACAGCGTCGAATAAATTCTTTACTTCTTCCTTTAATCTTAAACTCGCATCTCTAACTGCCTGAACAACAGCCTTGCGGGAATTATCCTTAAGCCTGTCTGCCTTTTCTTGGGCCTGTTTGATAATCAAACCTGCCTCATTTTCTGCCTGTTTGATAATAGCCGTTCTCTTTTCTTCTGCCTGTTTGATAATCTCCCCGGAATTCTTCCTTGCCTCTAGAATGCCTTCTTTTTTTATCTTCTCTATTAAGCTATTTAATTGTATCTGCATAATTGGCTCCTTTAAACTCGATATACTCGATCCTCGATGCTTGATTCTCGATCCTCGTTTTTGGCTTTATAACCACCTTCTTACGAGCATCGTGCATCGGGCATCAAATATTGTATTCTAAGAGATCTGCTCGAGAATATCCCTGGCAACGCCTAAGGGATTCGGCGCCTTAATAATCGGGCGGCCAACAACAATAAAGTCTACTCCCGCTGCCTGTTGAGCGGTAGTAACCCTTGCCTGATCATCCGGCGGATACCCCTTAGGCCTGATTCCCGGCGTTACAATCAAAAATCCGCTGCCAAACGCCTCCCTGATCTTTCCTGCCTCGCGGGCAGAACAAACAACCCCATCTAAACCGGCCTTTATGGCAACCCCTGCTGCTTTTAAAATAGCTTCTTCGGCAGCCTCCTCATTATTACTTGTTAAACACGTAACACCTATGATAAAAGGCCTGTTAATATTCAACTGTCTCGCTTGCTCGGCCGCACCTTTAACCGCCGCCTCTAACATCCCCCTGCCGCCCTTGCTATGCACGGTCATCATAAAAACTGCCGGCTCTGCCGGAACCCCGGGGCCGGCCTCAATCCTGCCCAATTTAGACTCGGCCGGAGATATCCGGTTATTTAAAGCCGCAGCTGCCCTAACCGCATAAAATACCGTATTAGGAATATCATGAAACTTCAAGTCTAAAAACACCCGGGCGCCTTTTTTGGTTATCATTTTAACTGCCTGCGGCCCGGAAGCCGTGAATAACTGACTGCCAACTTTAAAAATATTTACAGCAGGATAAAGAATATCAACAAGATACTCTGCCTTCTCTAAGCTATCCACATCTAAGGCAACAATTAGTTTCGGTTTTCGGTTCATATGTTTAAAGCGCCAATAAGATTCCTTATATTTTTGATTTTGTGTTTTATTAAGTATTGCTTTATCCCGCTGGAAATCTCAATGCTTGAGAAGGGATTAACAAAATTTGCCGTACCCACCGCCACAGCGGCTGCTCCGGCAATAATAAATTCCAAGGCATCGGAAGCGGTCATAATCCCTCCCATTCCGACGATCGGCAATTTAATCCTCTGAGCTACCTGATAAACCATATAGACGGCTATGGGTTTTATTGCCGGCCCGCTTAAACCCCCAACGACACCGGCTAAATGTGGTTTTCTTCTGGCTAAATCAATACTCATCGCATAAACGGTATTAATCAAACTCAACGCATCAGATCCTGCCTCGCAGGCAGCCTGGGAGATTTCAACAATATCAGTGACATTGGGAGAAAGTTTTGTAATTAGTGTTTTTTTGGTTGCCTTGCGCGCTGCCTTTACTATTTTAAAAGTTGCTCTTGGGTCCTGAGAAATTAACTGCCGTAGCT
Organism: Candidatus Omnitrophota bacterium; assembly: GCA_030622705.1. The sequence goes on from JAUXFU010000026.1 coordinate 2,775, forward strand.
CATAGGTCTTAGGTTTTAGGTTTTTGCCGCGTGAGGTGTGGCGGACAGCGGGTAATTTTATATTCGGACAGGAGATATTTAATTCAATTGCGTCAACGGCGCTTTGTCTGTCAAGAATCTCTGTTAATTTCTTGAATCCTCCGGCTGTCTCCCCGGCAATACTGACAATTATCTTTGTAGGAAGCCCGGATAAAAAGGGTATTTTATGCTTGATAAACTCATCAATGCCCTGATTCTGCAGACCGATAGAATTAAGCAAGCCGCCTGAAGTCTCAATAGTGCGCGGCATAGGATTCCCCTGGCATGGACTTAGAGTAACTGTTTTGGTAACAATTGCCCCTAATTTGCTTAAATCGATTAAATCCTTAAACTCCTCGCCGTAGCCAAAGGTTCCCGAAGCAGTCAGAACGGGCGTACTTAATTTAAGCTTACCGATATCAACTGATAAATTAGGCATTTTTTAATTATACACAAAATCCCCAGCCCAGTAAACTCCGTTAGAGAACTTCGTTCTCTAACGGGACAAATATGCAGATACCTTAATTAATAAAAACCGGGACTAACAAACTTAGCCGGCTATTTTGTTAAGATTTCTTTTGCGGCAGGATTCTTTATTACTGTCACAGCTACCTTACCGGTAGTTTCAATTACTTTCCCGGCTGTCTCAACAATCTTCCCCGTAGTTACAACAGCCTTCCCGGCGGTATCCAATGTTTTCACCGGAAGTTTCATAATCGTACAGCCCATTAATAACCAGACCAAACCTAATAAAAATAAACTATGAGAAATCAGACTCAAGATAACATTATTCTCCTTAAAATTCCCCGCCATAAGCTTCTCGCTTTGTTATCTTCTTGCTGTATCTAAATAATAGTTGTTTAAACCGCAGGCTCTTCCGGATAAACTCAAGATCAGGGTCTTTCTGCATAAACGCAAAATCACGATACCCCAAAACAATAGCCTTTCTAAGAGCCTTAAGGCAGGGTTCTGTCATCTTAAGCAGGGAATAGCTACAAGCAAGATTATAATAAACAAACGAATCTGCTGGCTTTAATTTCACCAGCCTCTGATCAATCTTAAGCCCGTCTTTATAGCGGCCCGTTTTAGTATAATTATCCCCCAGAGCAGCCAGGGCATGAACAAAATTGGGATTTTTCTCAAGAAGCCTTTCAAAGAAGGAAATCTCAAAATCAAGGTCTTCCTGTTCCCGGGAAATCATATTGTATTTAAACCTCCGAAAAGAACAAACAAGAAACCAAGCAGGAAAACCTGAATAATCCAGCCAATCAAACAGACCCCTGCCGCGCGATAAACGCTCTTGTAATCAAGAGCGCATTTTACCGCAACTACCATTGCCACAAGCATCCATGCGGCAGACAAAGCAAAAACCAATTGCTGCAGTCCGGCAATTACGCCTAAGATACGGATTAAACCCGGGGCACTGGAAAAACCGATTACGCGCAATAACTCTCCTAAATTAGATTTAGTCTGCGACTCAGGAAGAAGCTTTACGCCAACCCAATAAGTAAGCATTGCCCAGGTATACCAGGCAATTAATCCAATGACAGCGCCAATAAATATGCCGCCTATCCCAATCTTAGAAACACTACCAATCCCTGCCGCAGCCGCGGAGAGTAAAACTACCGTCATTGCCTGCGGCAAAGCCCCGGTATCCTTTTCTACCTCCTCATAAAGCGTTAAATCAAGCTTGGCTGCCCGAATTATGCGCTTGCCTAAAATATTCATATCCATGCCTGCCTCCTGGTATTTACCCTTCGGGACGGCACTTCTGTGACGTCCTATTTAACCCTTTATTTTTGAAGCATACTATACATACAGCCACAATAATTCTGCCGGTATAGATTATAGCGCTTGGCAAACTCAATTGCAAGCCGAAAACCATCCTGTTTTTTAAAGTCGCGCTCAAGAAATCCTGAAGCACTGATTGTCCTGCCAATATCATTAACTGCTGCTGCATCTTTATGAGGACTATTCGTAAGTGTAGTGCTAAATTTAGATATCTTCATCCGGGCTGCCTTGCTTTGCGTTGCCTCAAGCCGCATCTTAAAACATACTGAACACCTCCGGGCGCCCTCCGGCTCATTTTCCAGGCCCCTGGTTAATTTAAACCAATTATTCTTCTCATAACAACCCTTAATTAATTTAAATTCGAGAATATGCGCTGTTTCCTGGGCTGTTGCTAAGCGCCGAAGGTATTCGGCTTCAGGATAAATATTAGGGTTATAGAAAAAGCCTATTGGTTTAAACCCCTCCCTTCTTAACCTTTCTACCGCCGAGGTTGCGCACACCCCACAACAAATATGCAATAAAATATCTTCCATGACTTAGACCGTTTCTACTTAGCCCTTTGACCGGCAATAGGTTCTGCCAGAACTAACCCCCCCCATTCCCAGGTTCCAATTTCCTACTAACCGGGTCCTCTAATTGCTGAGTTAGCATAAAACGCTCTCACTGTTTAAGAAAAATTGTTCAACCTTTTCTAACCTTGAGGCTTGCTGACATTCAGGCAGTGCCCCTAAGAAAACCTTCCCATAAAATCTGGTTTGGATTCTGGGATCAAGTATAGCCACCATACCAATGTCGGACTTCCTTCTGATTAACCGGCCAAAACCCTGACGAAGCATAATAATTGCCTGAGGAATTTGATAATGAATAAAGGGATCCTTGTTTTGCGCGCGAAGCAATTCCATCTTGGCTTCGATAATCGGGTCGTCAGGCACGGTAAAGGGAAGCTTAGCAATAATTACGCATTCAAGTGCCCTGCCCGGAACATCTATCCCCTGCCAGAATGTATTTGTTCCCAGAAGGACAGAGTGTTCTCCTGCCTTAAATTTCTCCAGAAGTTTATACCGCGGGGCATCACCCTGCCTTAAAATATTACAATCCTTCAAATCCCGCCTTAGAATAGTATTAGCCATATCAAGCATCCTATAACTGGTAAATAGAACAAAGGTTCTTCCCTTCATAATCGCAAGGATTCTCTTAATCTCGGCAATTGCCTCGTTTTGATAAGATTGAGGCTCTCTGCTTGGATCGGGCAGGGCCCGGGGGATATAAACAAGCGCGTTGCGGCTATAGTCAAAGGGAGAATTTAATAGAAGCTCATTTGCGTCTTCTATCCCCAGGGACTTCTTGAAAAATTCGAAATCCCCATTTGTGCTTAAGGTAGCCGAGGTAAAAACAATTAATCCGAAATTATCCAGCACCTTCTGTCTAAATTCCGCTGAGATATCTGTAGGCGCGGCATACAAGCTATACTTAGGCCGCCTTGATCTGTTTAAAATCTCTATCCAATAAACATAATCCTCTAAACTCTGGTTAATAAGTACATCGAGCCCCGAATTAATCTCTTGACCCCGCGAGATAAAAGATTTAATCTGAACCTTATCCGGGGGCTCCTTAACATCATCTAAGGCCTGCGCCAGCAACCGGCAAAGATTAGATAAGGGCTCCTTTAAATGATTAAACATAAACCCCGGAGTCCTTACTCGCTGGGTCCTGTATTCACTGCCAAACTTAGAAATTAACCCTAAAAAGAACTCCCCGGCAGCAACCCTTACCGCATCTAAAGATACCTTAAGCCAGTCTGCCTTACCTTTGTTTAGCATCTTTATTCTATTCAGGAACCCCTTGCCTGACTGAGGATTGAAAATTGAATCAAGGAAATACTTTATTTTAAGGTTGGTTATTTCTATTCCTAAATACTCGGTAGCCACATTTTCCAGGGTATGCGCTTCATCAAAAACCACTGCTTCAAAATTAGACAGAACCCTGCCGCCGGAAATCAAATTCGCAAAAAACAGGTGGTGATTAATTACAAGAATATGGGCATTATTTTCTTTTAACTTTGCCCTGCGGTAAAAACAATTTTTTGTATATAAACATTTCTTCCCCATGCAAAGATCGCTTTCCCGACATATCTTAGCCCAGGTAAACTCCGGAGGCCTGAATTCTAAATCGGAATAGAGCCCGGTTTCGGTTTTATCCAGCCACTTGCTAATCCGGCAGATCTCTGTCATTTCTCTATCTGACTCAAACAGGTCATACTTCTGCGCCTGATTAAACCTTCTTAAGCAAAGATAATTCTGCCCGCCTACACATAAAGCAAATTTAAACTCAATGCCTAATACGCGCTGCAAGAACGGCAAATCCTTGTTTACCAACTGCTCCTGCAGGGTTTTGGTATAGGTAGAAACCGCTACCTTTTTATCAAAACTCACCGCCCAGTTAATAAATGGAATAAGATACGCCAGACTCTTGCCCACGCCTGTGCCTACCTCAGCCAAAAGATGCCTGTTTAGCCTAATCGCTTCCTGAACCGCGTTAGCCATCTGGGCCTGCTCGGGACGAAATTCAAAATTCTCAAGATGTTGCGCAATCAACCCGTACTCCTTAAATATATCATTCAGATTCATATCCCGCTATTCTCTTTACTTGTTACTCTATTTGTTTGTAAATCCCCTCATAGCCAAGGTCTGTTTTATTTATCCTGACAAAAACTACCTGGGTTATTCTCGCATTCTGCTTAAGTCTTAACCCCTGAGGATTCTCAACCACCAATATAAATTCGCTTTTACCCTTGAACCCGGCATCCCAAACCCCATTTTGCGTAAAGGCGCCCATCCTAAGCAAAGAGCTTCTCGGAAAAGCAATCGCGATTAAGTTCTCGGGTAAATTAACAGTCTCATTTGTCTGAATTTTGTATGCCCCTCTTTTTAAATTCCACCAGCCAAACTTATCCTGCGGGTTTCTTTTCTCCGGTAGCAATTCTTTTGTTTGAGGCAGCTGTCTTTCTTTATTAGAAAAATCCAACGCCCCGGCATTGATAAATTCAAAGATACTCCCGGCAGTAAAGTCAAAACCATTAGGAGTAAGTTGAATATCCAGATTAAGATATCCAGTAAGCAGTCCTTGTTCTTCTATTAATTTTTGAATCTCCGGACGATTAAGCATATGCCATTTACCTGCCTCTTCTTGAGGCCTCTGAAAAACTACTAAAATAGGCCAGAGGCCTCTGATTACACAGATTAGTTTTGATTACACAGATTTCTTTCGACGAGAACTTAATCTGTGTAATCTGGTTTTAATCTTTTAATCATAAAGCTCTATATATTTTTTAGACTTTTTGAGAGCTCTCTTTTAAAATATTTGATACAACACAAAGCTTACTTCTGATATTGCCTAATTTTCCAAAACAAATAAGCCGATCCCCCAGAAACATTCTAATATCTGCGCTGGGATTAGGAATTATCTCTTTGTTTCTCTCCACAGCCAAAACCGTAATATCGCGCTGTCTTAATTCCGATTCA
>JAUXFU010000148.1 GCA_030622705.1 Candidatus Omnitrophota bacterium
ATGAGACTCCCGACATCGTCATCCCCCGCGGCCTGACCTCAGGATTTTAACCCAACACCGTCATCCTGCGTTTGACCGTAGAATCTTAACTCAAACACCGTCATCCTGCGTTTGACCGTAGAATCTTAACCCAAACACCGTCATCCTGCGGCTTGACCGCAGGATCCAGAAAGGGAGCATCCCACATTCATTATTAGCTTGATTTCACGGCTGTTGTATGGTAATATTATTATCTGATTTATTTCGTAAATGAGCTTCAGATTTGTAACTTAACTCTTTTTAGGCGGATAACTAAAAAGGGTTGTTTACTATTCACGGGAGGGGTAAAAGTGTATGCAATTATTGAGGTAGGAGGCAAACAATACAAAGTAGAAAAAGGCGATGTTGTTGACATAGACCATCAAAACCTGCAAGAGGGGGAAACTCTTGTTTTGGATAATGTTCTTTTGGTATCTGATAATGATAATATTCAGATCGGACGGCCGAATGTTTCAGGCGCTAAGGTGAAGGCTTCAGTGTTAAAGAATGTAAAGGCGCGCAAAGTTATCGCCTTTCAATACCGGCGGCGGAAAGACAGCCATCGGAAAACAGGGCATCGCCGGATGCTTTCAAAGATTAAGATTGAAGAATTAAGTGTTGAGAAGAAATAGAAGTTGCTGGTTTTAAAACTACATAGGAGATTCAGGTTTTAATATAGAACCGGCGTAACTTATGCTCCGGGAATTCATTTCCCGCACGAATCTTTTTGCCGTCTGCTGTGGTTTACTCCTCGTTACGTATCGGCTTACGTGTAGTGAGGAAATACTTCACTCGTCGTAAATCCTTGCAGACATTTGCCAAAAAGATTCTAATTGTGCGGTAAACAAATTCCCTGCGCATAAGAATGCAACTTGCAATTATATATACGTTAGGCTCTTTTCGCAATAGGTAAAGGGAAGGTTTATGTTAAAGAAAAATGTTTATTGATGAAGGAAGGATTAATGTTAAGGCGGGAGACGGAGGCAAGGGCTGTCACAGTTTCTATCGCGATAAATACCAGCGCCACGGTATTCCCGACGGTGGAAATGGAGGTAATGGCGCGGACATCATTGCTCTCGCCGATAGAAGCATATTTACGCTATTGGATTTTCATCGCCGGAATTTTATCGGTAAAAACGGCCAATCCGGCTCAGGCAAGAATAAAAAGGGTAAGGACGCAGAAGACGTAATCATAAGACTACCCTTTGGCATAATTATCAGGGATTCTCAAAGCCATTGTTGTTTATCCGAGTTTGTCAAAGACGGAGATAGAGTTGTTTTGGCTAAAGGAGGCCAGGGGGGCCGGGGTAATACGCGTAACCGCGAGGTCACTAAGGGTAAACCGGGCGAGGCGCGGGAATTAATTTTGGATTTGAAGCTTATTGCCGACGTAGGGGTTGTTGGTTTTCCCAACGCGGGTAAATCTACTTTAGTCAGCGCGATATCCAACGCGCGCCCAAAGGTAGCGGCGTATCCGTTTACAACTAAAATTCCTGCTTTAGGAGTAGTCGGGGATTTTGTAGCGGCAGATATCCCGGGGTTAATCCGGGGATCGCATCAGGGCCGCGGCTTGGGAGATAGATTTCTGCGCCATATCGAGCGCACAAGATTACTGCTTCACGTTATTGATATGGCAGGCTCAGACGGGCGAAGTCCGGTGGATGATTATTGGGCAATCAATAAAGAGTTGTCTTTATTCAGCAGGCAGCTTAGCCGGCGCAAGCAGATAATTGTTGCTAATAAAATGGATTTATCCGCGGCAAAGGATAACCTAATTACATTCAAAGAGAAGGTAAAGAGCTGTGTTTTCCTTATATCCGCTTTAAAAAAGCAGGGCCTGGAGAAGTTAGTTGAGGCAATTAAGAAAAAATTACCAACGCATAGTAATTAAGATTGGCGCGAGCCTGTTGGTGAATTCCCGGGTTGTGGACAGCCTTGTTTCTCAGATTGCGGAATTAATCAGCCGGAAGCGGGAGTTGATTCTGGTTTCTTCCGGGGCAGTTGCCTGCGGGATGGGTATTCTTGGTTTAAAGTCACGCCCGGCGAGGCTGAATTACCTGCAGGCAGCGGCGAGCCTTGGGCAGAGCGAATTAATGCAGCTTTACCGGAGAAGATTCTCTGAGTATGATATAAACTGCGCGCAGGTTTTACTTACCTGGGATGATTTTGACGAGAGAAGCCGTTATCTAAATGCTAAGAATACTATTGAGACTCTATTGAAATGGGGGAGTTTACCGGTAATTAACGAGAACGACGCGGTCTCGGTTGATGAGATAAAATTCGGAGATAATGACCGTCTTAGCGCGCTGACCGCGAACCTGGTTAACGCGGATATTCTGATTATTCTTTCTGATGTTGAGGGTTTACTTAAACCAAAGACCTCTGAAGTTATCCGGGTTATTGATGAAATAACCCCCGGCATCGAGAGGTTAGCGTCTTCTTCCGCTCAAGCTGTTTCCGTGGGAGGGATGAAGACCAAACTTTCGGCTGCCCGGATTGCCATGGAGTCACAGATTCCTTGCCTAATTATTGATGGTAAAAAGCCTGATGCCCTGAAGCTGGCCTTTAATGATTCATTTAACGCGGGGACGCTTTTTTTGCCCAATCCCAGGCGGCAGATACCCGCGCGTAAAAAGTGGCTTATTTTTTGCGCGAGGCCAAAGGGAAGGATTTGCGTGGATGAAGGGGCAAGAAATGCGCTCTTTGCCGGAAAAAGCCTGCTTACGGTGGGGGTAGTGGAAATGCATGGGGGCTTTAATCGCGGGGATATTATTGAACTTGCTGATAAACAGGGTTTGGCTTTTGCCCGGGGTAAGGTTAATTTCTCGGCGCAGGATTTACAGAAGGTAAAAGGCATGCGAAAAATGAAGGAAGTTATTCATTGCGACAACATGGTGTTGTTATGATCATTCGGGGAGAAGTATGGTTGAAAAGATAGCTAAAAGGGCAAGAAATTCAGCTTTGATTTTAGCAGGCATAGGCGCAAGCAGGAAGAAGGCAGTTTTGCTCTCTATGTCCGCGGCTTTGTTTA
>JAUXFU010000053.1 GCA_030622705.1 Candidatus Omnitrophota bacterium
CCCCCCATCTATTCCTATTCATTCCTCCTGCACAGAAAATATTTTGGATTGAAAGCTGCCATTGGCTAATCTCGTATTAACACTATCGCCTTTTTTAAGTAAACCTGCCTCTCTAATAATTCTGCCGTCAAGGGTTGTAGTCAGACTAAAACCACGCGCTAAAATCGAAACCGGATTAAGCGCCTGAAATTTCCCGCTAATTGCAGCGAGCCTCTCCTGGGTTATCCGGAGCAAATTCTGAACTGCCAGAGAAGCAACATGCATCAAATCATCAATATTCTGCTGAGATTCTTCAATCCTTTGCAGCGGATGTTTAAACGCAGAGCCGGCAGTAATTAACTTAAGCCTGCCGCTTAATTCATTGATTATTTCCCTAATCGAAACAGTAAGCAATACGCCTTCATGCTGCAGGAGGCCTAATATCTCATTCTTCTTATTTACGATTAACTTCGCTGCGGCTGTTGGAGTCGCCACCCGTAAATCAGCAACCAAATCAGAGATCGTAGTATCAATCTCATGACCTACTGCAGAGATAACCGGAATCCGGGAATCAAAGATTGCCTGAGCAACAATCTCCTCATTAAACGCCCGTAGATCTTCAAGGCTGCCTCCCCCGCGGCCAACAATCAGAACATCCACCTGGGAATACTGATTAAATTCGGCAATTGCCCGTGTGATATCATGCTTTGCCTCTTGACCTTGCACAACCGTTGGCCGCAGGACAATACGCAAAAATCCTGCTTCTACGCTTAAAGTCTCAATAATATCGCTAACCGCTGCCCCGCTTGCCGAAGTTATAACCCCCACGGAAAAAGGAATCAACGGAATAGGCTTCTTATGATCTGAATCAAACAACCCTTGCTTAAACAACTTCTCCTTAAGCTGTTCAAGGGCCAATTGAAGAGCGCCGATACCCTTAGGTTCAATTTTTTCAATGACTATCTGATATTGGCCGCGTTTTCCATAAACCGTAACGCGGCCGAAACAGGTCACCTTCAACCCATCCCGGAGCTTAAACTTTAAACCCCGATTCACATCCTTAAATAAACAGACATTGATTATCGCATTTTCATCCTTAAGGTCAAAATACATATGCCCGGAGGAAAAATGGTGGCGAAAGTTAGAAATTTCTCCCTCGAGCCAGATAGAAGAAAAATGATTCTCTAAGATTAGTTTTATATCCCGGGTTAGCTCTCCTACCGTATAAATATGCTGTCGGGTTGAATTTTTATCAACTAATTTCATGTTTATTGACCTTCTCCTCAACCATCCCTGCCTCAGGGAGTAACTTATCTGTTTCCTTAGCGGGCTGCTTGTCCTCCTCGAAAAGTCGTGTAGTTATTTCGTCTACTTGTTCAAGCGGCTTTTTGTTCTCCTTAAGGGGGCCTATGCCTGGCTCATCTGCTTGTTCAACAGATTTTTTGTTTTCGTCGGATGGCTCTGCTCCTGCCTCAAATATCCCCTCAATCACATCAGGAACAGTAAGTTTTTCATCCATTACAATCAAAATTACTGAATATGGCTGCAGGAGTATCGTTTCTTTATAAACAGCAACATCTTTAATTTCTTTCTCTTCTCGCGGCACAAATTCACAGTCCAGGCGACAGGCCTTATCTACGATATATTTTTTATAGATATAATTGACTTTAAGGTTACTCAAGTTTAAATTTATATTCTGGGGCTGACAAGTCAATAATGTTAATGTCTCGTTTAAGCTTATTGCCTGTTTAATTTTTGCCTTTATCCTATTGTTTAAGCGCATAGGTTTAAGAGGAATCTCTTTTTTTAAAATCCCCTGCCATTTGTCGGAATCCATCAACTCTACCAAAATTCTTATCTGTTTAGGATGTAATTCCGCCAGGTGGCGGGAAAGATAATTCTTTGCAATCTCCGGATCAATATAGTTAAATAAAAGCAAGGCAATTCCGGTTTTAGTCTTAGTGGCAATCACACCGACAAATTCGTTATCCAGACGTGAGGCCGGAAACATCTCGCTGCCTAACATATTCAACATACGAATTACATTAAACGATGATTTCGCCCCCCCTGTATACTTAACATACTCCGGCTCAAACCAAAACAAGCCGAGATTCCGATTTACCCCCTGTTTGTTACTCTTGAAATCCTCGAGGCAAAAGAGTATTTGATAATCGATGCCTGATTTCAACATATTTTTTATCCGGCTGGGGATAAAGCTGGCGGTAACATAAGACTCCCAGCCGCGCTTGAGCTCAAAGTTTAATCCCGTATCATAATTCCATTCACTAATAATTAAAGGCACTGTCGAATCTAATCCAAAATAAGAAAGCCATTCGCGGATAAGCGCAGGTACATTCTTCTTGTAACGGGTAATTTCGTATTCTGCGAGCGGATCTGAAGTATAAGCATGCCAACTAATAAAATCCATAGGGAGCCTTCGTTGAGAACAAAAACGGATAAATTCATAAATGAGACTTTTCTCGGGATGCACCATGGTATTACCCTCTAAATTCTGAAACCACCAGGATACACCCGGCCCGCCGATAGGAATATTACGATTTGTCTCCGTCTCTAATTCCCTTACGCTCTCTGCTGCTGCCTGATAAATATTAAGATATTCTTTCTTTTGCCCCAAGAAGAAACTCTCTGAATCCGGCGCAGACCAAATCTCATACCAAATATTATAACCTTTCTCGCAACTTAAATAGCGGATAACGTCTTTTATCAAAGCCTTAAACGCCTTGATATCCCACGGGGAACTCTTCTTATCCAGGACCTTGCCCAAGCCCGGAGGCATCCCATATAAATTCAAAAGAGTAATGCCTCCCGCAGCATTTATATTATTAATCACGGTAGAATAGTTTTCCAGAAATTTAACCTGCATCTGCTTATTCCTGGACAGCTGGATAAACTCCCAAAGATCAAACTGCAGACGAAAGATACCCCCCTGTAAATCCAAATCCTTCTCGAGTTGTACCAAAACCTCTGAGGCAGCTAAATTCTGCGGCCAGGTTGGATCGTTATAAAAACCCCTCCCGCTCAAATCTATACCTGGTTTTTTAAGAAGGTTTGGCGTTGCTTTCGTCTTACCGGTTACATCCAGGTTAAAATCAATAACGCTGCCTTCAGCAAATACATCAGAGGTTGTAAAGGTTAACCATACTAAAAAAACAGTAATTAACGCAAGGCTCCTGTAAATTGATAACATTAGTATCTATTCCTGTTCATGATTAATTCTTCTCTGCAGCCTGGTAATTGAGGTTGTTTTTCCTGTATCCTTATCAATATCCAAAATCACGCCTTGCAATTGAAGATCCTCGGAGGCTACCTCAAAACGGTGGCCAATCTGAGTAATGAATCTTTCCAGAACATCCTCAATCTTACGTCCGATAACTGAATACTGAGGCCCAGTCATGCCTACGTCAGTAATGTAGGCAGTACCATTAGGCAAAATCTTCTCATCCGCAGTTTGAATATGCGTATGCGTACCCAATACCGCACTAACCAATCCGTCCAGATACCAGCCCATTGCTACTTTTTCTGAAGTTGCTTCGGCATGAAAATCAACAATGACTACCTTACATTTGGATTTATCAATCTCCTCCTTAATTACGCGAAAAGGGCATTCTCTTGCCTCCATAAAAACGCGTCCCAGGATGTTAATCAAAACAATTGATTCCCCGAATTTCGTCTTAAAAATCCCTGCGCCTCTGCCGGGAGTAACTAAAGGAAAATTTGCGGGTTTAAGAAGCCGCGGCTCTTCATTGATTAGCGAAATCGCCTCTTTTTTTTTAAAGATATGATCCCCTGAAGTAAAAGCATCTATCCCAAAACTAAACAGTTCACGGGCTATCGCAGGCGTAATGCCTGAGCCTCCGGCTGCGTTCTCTATATTAGCAGCAACAAAATCAAGCGCGAATTCTTCTTTTAAGCCGGGTACTAGAGCCTTGACTGTCTCCCTGCCCGGCCTGCCGACTATATCACCGATAAATAGAATCTTCATTACTATATTGTTATACTGTTATACTGTTATACTGCAAAAACAATATAGCAATATAGCAGTATAACAATAAACTTGTGATTTTTACTTAGCGTATTCAATCGCCCTTATTTCCCGAATCACGGTTACCTTAATCTGCCCAGGGTACTCTAAGCTTTCCTCGATTTTCTTTTTTATATCCCGCGCCATGTTTACCGTATCATTATCGCAAATTCTCTGCGGCTCGACAATAACACGAATCTCCCGGCCCGCCTGAATCGCATAGGACTTCTCCACTCCCTTAAAAACATTGGCAATAGCCTCTAACTTCTCCAATCTTTTAATATACGCCTCTAAGGTTTCTTTTCTTGCCCCTGGCCGCGCCGCGCTTATTGCATCGGCAGCTACTGTCAGAACCGCATAAACTGTCGCGGGAGTTTGCTCCTCGTGGTGAGACTCGATGGCATGAATAACCTCAGAGGATTCTCCGTATTTCTTTGCCAGACTCGCCCCAATGCGTGCGTGAGTTCCCTCTTGCTGCTGATCAACCGCCTTACCAATATCGTGCAACAAGCCAATACGCCGGGCTAAACGCCAATCCGCACCCAGCTCCGAAGCCATCATTCCTAAAAAGTAGGCCACCTCAATTGAATGCTGAAGTGCACTCTGGCCAAAGCTGGTGCGAAACGTCAACCGGCCCAAGAGTTTGATTAACTCTGGACGCAATCCTTCCACCCCCAGTTCAAAACAAGCCGCCTCGCCATTATGTTGAATTCTCTCCTCCAAATCATTGCGCATCTTCGCTACCACTTCTTCGATACGGGCAGGGTGAATACGGCCGTCACTAATCAGCTTCTCCAGTGATATCCGCGCTACCTCCCGCCTTATCGGATCAAAACTGGAAAGAATCACGCTTTCAGGAGTATCATCAATAATTACATCAACGCCGGTAGCCATCTCCAGAGCACGAATATTCCTACCCTCGCGGCCAATAACCCTACCCTTCATCTCATCACTAGGAAGCTGAACTACGCTAACCGTTGTTTCCGCAGTATGTTCTGCCGCATATCGTTGAATCGCCGAACTAATAATATCCATTGCCGTCTTATTAGCCTGGGCGCGCAGTTCCTCTTCCTGCTTCTTGATTAGAACCGCCTTTTCCGTATTTAATTCCTCGCTTATTCTCGTTAGAAGAATCTGTTTTGCCTCCTCCGCAGACAAAGAAGATATTTTCTGAAGACGCTCCTTTTCCTCGGCAATAAGATACTGCAGCTGGCTTTCCTTGGCTTTTAGGCTTTCCTCCTGATGCCCAAGAGCCGCTGTTTTTGCCCCAAATTCCTTTTCCTTGCCCTCTAATAACTCCAGGCGCCGGTCAAGGTTTATCTCCTTTTGATTGAATCGATTCTCTAACTTGGCTATTTCCTGCCGGCGTTCCTTAGTCTCATTTTCAAAATCCTGACGCAGATGAAATTTTAAATCTTTTGCCTCAAGTTCCATTTCCCGGCGCCGATCCTGAATTTCCCTATTGGCTCTTTCTAAAATAAGGCGGGATTTATCCTCGGCATCCTGAATTTTCCTCTCGGAAAAATACCTTCTTAAAAAATACCCTCCCCCTAAACAGACAACCGCAGTAACAATCAATAAAATTATAGTCAACATTTTTTAAAGACCTCCCTCCTCTATTATAAGCAAAGTTATCCCCGTTACAGAACTTCGTTCTCTAACGGGATAAATCCTAAGCAAGAAAATCGGCTTCGCCGACGACTTTTATCTCTGGTCGCAGACGATTTTCGCAGTCCCAGCCGTTTTGCTTTGCGCAGCAAAGCAGGCGGAGATAGGAAAGTATTTTTATACTTTCCTATGCAGCAAGAAAGAAATTAGGCAGAAAGGATCTTATCTACTGGTATATCGGTGTGTTCGACAGGCAACGCCGGCAAGATTTGGAAATTAAAGGCCAAGCCGATAGTATCTGTGCGGCTAATTATTTTCTTTAAGAAACGGTCATAATAACCCTTGCCCCGCCCGAGACGATTACCGCTTTTGTCAAAGGCAAGAGCCGGCACAATCACCAGATCCAGCTTCTTAAAAGATAAGTTAACCTTTACCTCGGGCTCCAAGGCTTGATATGGACCCTTTTTTAGTTTGCTGTCTTTACTCAAAAAGCAAGGCCTCAGTATCCTTCTTTTGGTATCACATAATGGAATATATATCTCTTTGCCAAACTCTCTTGCCTTATTGATCATATCCTTTGTTTTTACCTCACCATCGAATGCCAGATAGAACATTATCTTCTTTGCCTTAATAAATTCTTCCTGCTTTAAAAGTTTTCTCTCGATTGACTTACTCTTGTATTCACGTTGCTGTTTTGTTTGTTTTTTCAAACTGGTTAATAATAGCTTACGTAATTGCCTCTTTGCCAATCCTTCCTTATACCTCCTGTTAATCTGCATCGGGGATAGTTTTTTGTATTTTTCTTTCTTAAAAGTTGGCATTGCGTTTCGACTTAAACTTAAGCGTCCTTCAATTTCACCCGGAACAAGCCGAGCATCCTCCCTTAGAACTTCCGGAATACC
>JAUXFU010000006.1 GCA_030622705.1 Candidatus Omnitrophota bacterium
TAAATATACAAGCTGGATGCTTTCCCGCAGCCTGACAGATAACTCTTCTTCCTCTGAAACCAAAGCCAGCTTAAGCATTAATACCAGGTCAATTAAATCACGCGGGCTAATCATATCTTTGACAGGATGCTCTTTGCCCATAACAATGTGCAGGCGCGCAACTGATTCTTTTAAATCAGCTTCTAACTTTGCTCCTTCCAGATAGTAATCAATCAAAATCAAAGCATCGGCTAAGGATAACCGGTTATCCACCCAGACCTTACCGCTGTAATTATCTACTTCGTAAGCAGGAGGCCTGCGGCCTCTGGTTTTAAAATGCAGGTTCTGGGTAATCGCGAACCTGAACTCTGAACTACGACTGATAATTACTCCCTCAAGCCCGGGATGATACGTGCCTAAATCAATCTCATCCTGCTGAGCCGCCCACACTATCCACCGCAAAAGGTAATCAGCCTTCTTGCTCACTGTCCCCTCATCCGCAAGGTAATAACCGCCTTCCTCATACACCCGCAGAAAGGGTAGGAGATACCTGTTGTCAGCATCTTTATCCAGAGTGTTAAGCCTTATCTTGCGCCCGCGAATAGTCAATGAACCTAAAATCTTAGATAGGTCTATCTCCTTAAACATGCCTTCTTCAAAATACTGCCGGCCGCAAACTTTAGATAAATCCTTTAATGAAGATGTTTTCCCGCCGCCAGGGTCGCCTTCTAAAATCACCGGCATCCCGCGTTCACCATACAACAACAAACTAACCTCCTGGGATAATAATGACTGTAATGGCGCCTGCAGCCTTAAATCCATAATCTCACCTTTTCTTGTAAACCGGTAACGTCCGTAATCATCTATCTTCTTAACACTATCATATAAAGTCAGCTGTTTAATCAAAACTTCCGGCTCGCTTTTACCTTCAAATAAACCTTCAATCATAAAGTAAACTTTATTGTCTTCAGCCTCAAACCTGCGGCTGTAGCGCACTCTTCGCGGGTCAAACCCAATAGCTCTGCTATACTCGGCTCCGTAATCGCGTGCCTGGCGTTTCTGATCATCATCGCCTTCATCTATTGACAACCCCTTGCCTAAAATATGCCAGGCTAACAATCTTATCATTCCATCACTTAAACTTCCCTCGCCACCCCGGCGGCTGGCCTCCTTTACAAAAACGTCAATCATTCCCCTGTTCAGACGCGTATACGGATATAAACCATCATCTCTCTGTTGACGGTAAAGATTAAACGCCTTATTCACACAGTCAAACATTAACTCCTGTTGTTTCCCGTTAACATCCTTTACTCCGGCAAGGCTCGCGCCCAGATAATCGTTGATGAATTTTTCGTCAAACTTGCGGGAAATGTTTACCACAAAGAAACGGTCAATATCCGCGGCATGAAGGCCGCTTCCAAAAGAACCATTCTCTAACCCGGCCTCGCCGTTTTCCCTGGCCACGTCTTCCATCCGGAAAATAAGATTTTCCGGCTTGTAACCGATTAAAAACCGGCATAATCTCTTCTTCTGAACAGCGTTCAATTCGCTAAGCTCCAGCGGTAACTCCTCTGCAGTTATACCTTCATATTCTTCTCTAATACGAGAGTAGGTATCACCCCTACTGCTTACTTTTTTGACCACTTCATCCACCAATTCCTCATGGCTTAATAATCCTTCCACCGGCAGCCATCCGGTCTGGAAAAATTCGTTATTAATATCAGCGCTGGTTGGATTCAGATTAAGATACCCGTGCACCCAACAGTAATGCTCTTTTTCGCTTAAGTGAGCCTCTAAGATAAGCCATGGCAATATACCTAATTTAGTCCCTACATCAGGGTTTTGACTACCGCCGCCAATACCGCCAATAAGGTTCCCGTTAGCATGAAAATAACTTAGAGGGACATAATGATGCTCTATCCCTTTCGAAGATAAAGATATATCGCGTAGAAAAACACTCTGCTCTATATAAGAAGAAGAAAACGTGCCGTTATTTAAAATCATTAGCGGGATTGAAAGCGGAAATTCGCGGATAAAACTAAAAACTTCGTCTTCCTTGGGCGGCGATAAATCCGTAACCTGAGTTTTGATTAACTGCCCGGCCAGCTCAATGTCCGCGAAGTTGTCCCACATACGCACAAATACTAAGTCTAAACTTAAGTTAAACGCCTCTTCACTGCTTTTGCCTCTATCAATATACCAGAAAAACAATTGGACAAACCGCCTGAGCTCCCGCCGCGTAACCTCACGACTGGTGATAAACTCTTCTTCAACTACCTGCCGCCGCAGTAAATTATATATCTCTGCTAAAAGAACAGCTTTAGCTTCTATCTCGCTCTCGCTCATACTTACTCCACTGCGCTCCCGCCATACCTGAAACAATCTGCGGCAAATCAGAAAATTATCTTTTTCCGAACTCTCCAGACAATAGGCCGCCGGCATAGCATCAAGCAATATCTCCGGTATTTGCGTGCGCATATTGCCGGTGAGAACGTGCATCTGATTCTCACCAAAATCTACACGTTCTATCTCCTCCCCTTCAGGACTGGAAAACTCCTGGCCCAGCCTAAAACCACGCCCATTCAATAATGGCCACAACCATTGTATCAAAGATATTTTCATATCCGCTTCGTTATAAATCATACCTATCTCTTTCCCGGGAAGGTCCCGCCAGTAATCCGCTTCCCGGAACTCCACGCCATCCTTACCTAACTGCAGGCCGCCGCGAAATAAATTTATATCCGTCTCCCGGTTGATAACATATTCTTTCATGTTCAAACCTACCATATCCATAAACGCTCTCGAAATAGTAGTCTTTCCTTCTCCTGAAAGCCCGTGCAAAAATACCAGCCGCGACGGCGTATATTTATATGCCCGCGCCAGCAAACAAAACATCTTCTCCTCTACTGATGTAACAAAATAATCCTGTCCTGAAAACTCCTCTAACGCTTCCTGAAAACTAAGGCTTTCTTTATTGCGGTATTTTTCCCTCAAAAATTTGCCAAACTTGCTCCGCGAAGCTAAATCAACCTGTATCCCGGCAAATCTTACTCCTTTTCCTTCATCCACAATCTCTATAAAAACCTGCGGCTGAGATTTACTTCCTAATGCTTTTCTTAAAGCTTCAAGCAAGTCCGGCCGGCCGGATGCAGATAATTTAGAGCTCAGATGCAGCCAGGCTTCCTCACGGATAACTTCTTCTATCTTAGAGCTAATCCCATTATCCTCTATCCTGCCCTTTACATAAAACCCTATCTGCGCTATATCCTGTATACTTACTGCCTCAGCTGTCCGGGGCTGGCTCCTGAGCCCGGCATAAATCTCATCTGACAGGTATCCGGCAATATCAGCATCTAATCCTACCCGCGTCATAAGGTATTCTTTTATCTCTGTGTTATCCGGAAAAGACAAAAAGTAACCCGCGGACCTGTCCATAAAGGCCTCATCCCCTAATTCCATATCTTCATGCATAGTTATCACTATCTGCAGATTCCCGGGGAACTGTTTCTCTTTCATCCCCCGGCCGCGGCTGCCTTTGATCTTCAGCTTATCCTCAAGTAACAGCGGATGTAACGATGTCCTGATATGCGGCTGGCTAAAATCCACATTCTCTAAAATAATATATACCTGCCTCTCAGGATTGTCCTGGGCGAATCGAATCAACTTCTCCACTGCGCCTTCAAACCATCGCACCTGTCCCTGCTCATCCGGTATATTCATCCCGAAAAACTCTTTGCTCTGGCTAAAACCGCTCATAGTTACAGGAAACACCGCGCTCCCTTCCTCTCCTAACGCCTCCGCCACAACATCAGGAAAATGTCTTGACGGCATAAATAAAAACAAAGGCATTCCGCAGCTGCGCGCCCTTTGGGCCGCAGCCTGTATCTTCGCGTAATCAGACAACGCCCCGTCAACTCTGCCCTTGCCGCCTATACAGTCAAACCTGCCGTAATCAAAAAGCTCTGCCATATCTCTATCATCAATCTCCTGGCCCATTGCCACACTCGCTTTAACAAACAATTCGCTGTACCCCTCCTTTATAAATATTTCCTTTATGACCCGGCCAAATTCTTTACGTTCAGAAACAGGGATAAGCCTGCCGTATACTGTCCAGGCAGTTAATATGAAATAGCTGAAAATATTTTCCAACATATTCTCCCGGTCTTTTTTATAGTACCGGCTAAAGATGCGGTTAAAACGATTGTTTTCACGAAAAACTATCTTTCCCCGGCTATGTATACGGCCGCTGCGGAAAGCCTGCTGGAGAGCGTTTTCCACATCAAGGCCTAAACTCCGGATTAATTCCTCTTCCCTGCGGATAAGAGAAGGCTTTCTTCCAAGTAAAGCCTCAAAATACCAGCGGATAAGCGCCGCGTGCTGTGGTTTAAAAGGCGTTTCTGCTTCAGGGTCTGCTAAAAGATTAGCGCATTCGTTTACAAACTTAGCGTACCCCAACCCTTCAGATAACTGGGGATACATTACTCCCAGCCTGAGAAAATGGTCATGTAATTTCTCCTGACTTAAATCCAAAGAAGGCGCTTCTGCGCAGGCCTGTCCATCTATCCTGCCTTCTCCCTCAGGCTCTGAGTTAACCTCCACACTCTGGCCCCGGGCAGATGTTTCACCCTTTTGAGGAATCCGGCAGACAAGTTCACCTACCTTATCAGAATCGTGTATCTGTTTATAATCCTTATCCATCCACTGACAAAATTCTCCCCATGGTAGTTTATAAAAAGCTGTGGCTGCCTCAGGGATAGAGATTGTTTTATCTTCATCAGAAAGAGATTCTCTTTCTTGCCCGCGCTGTTCGAAATACAGCCTGCGTTTAAGTTCCATTGCCTTTTGGGCTGCTTGTTTTTTGTCGCTGGCTGCAACAAAGATTATTTCTGCGTATTCCTCAAATAATACGGTATCTTGAATCATACTCCTATAAAATCTCTGCGCCATCTCCGCCAAAACATTGGCCCAATCTTTTTCTATATCTTTTACTAAGTCAGGGTTGTTAATGAATGCCCGGGTAAGGGTAAACGCCAGCTGCCTGCGGTCATCTTTGTCATCAGACTTCTCCATAGCAATGTTCAAAACATCAACATGGGTTTTATCAAGCTGTATCTCACGGTTGTTTTTCAATGCCTGCTCAAGGGCAAAAACCAGCCACCTGCACGTTTCTACGTTATCAAACTTCTCTATCGCAATGATTAACACATCAGCATGCTCGTTATCAAGTTTTATTTCGCGGTTGTTTTTCAACGCTGCCCAAAGGGTAAAAGCCAACCACAGGCAAAGAATTTCATTCTCTGACTTCTTTATGGCATTAACCAAAATAGCGGCCTGGTCTTTGTCAAGTCTTATCAGGAGGTTATATTGCAAAGCCCTCCCAAGAGCGCCAGCTAATTTTATACACGTATCTTCATTGACAGACTTTTTTATAGCATTGATTAGAACATTAGCCTGATCATTGCCAACTCCTATTTTGTAGTTCTGTTCCAACGCATCTTGAAGAGCATCAGCCAACCACCTAAGAGTATTTTCTTTCTTAGACTTTTCTATGGCAGAAATAACCTTTGAGACTAAATCAGGGTGACTTGCCAACGTCTTCGCAAGGGTACGAGCCAACACGATGAGAGCACCTTCATCATCCGTGCTATCTATCCCGTCAATCAACTGATTTACCAGCGCAATTACACTGGATACCGGGGAAAGATAAAGTTTAATAATTTCTCTGCTCGAAGAATCCAGATCATGCACCAGCTCATCCAGCGCATGCTCTCCATCCCAGGCCGGAAGAACTTCCTGAGGCTCCTCTCCCCCTGCCCCCAAACCTTTATCTTCATCTGCTCCCAGTCTCTTTATCACTTCTTCAGGGTCGGTGTGGATTCCCTTATAATCCTTATCCATCCACTGACAAAACTTTTCCCAGGGGAGTTTATAAAAAGCTATGGCTTTCTCAGGAATAGAGATTGTTTTATCTTCATCGGAAACAGTTTGGCCATCCTGCCCGCGCTGTTTGAAATACAGCCTACGTTTAAGTTCCATTGCCTTTTGGGCTGCCTGTTTTTTGTGTTCAGCCACGGTAAGGATTATATCCTTGTATTCCTCAAATAAATCTGTATCCTCAGTCATACTCTCATAAAATCCCTGTTCCATCTCCGCCAAAACATTGGCCCAGTCTTCCTCTATCTCTTTTACTAAGTCAGGGTTGTTAATGAACGCCTGAGTAAGGGCACGAGCCAGCGGCCGGAAGTTCAATCCCTTTTTAGACTTTTCTATGGCACTGCGCAGAACATCAACCTGTTCATTATTAAGTTTTATTTCACGGTTATTTTTCAACATCTGCCTAAGGGCATCAGCTAACTCCCCATGGGTATCTTCGCTATCAGACGTCTTTATAGCAGTAGTCAAAACACCGGCCTGGCCTTTATCATTTTTTTCGGGATTGGACATCAAATTCCAACTAAGGACACGAGCCAGATACGTGCGCACATCATCGCTATCAGCGCTTTCTATGGCAGAAATAACCTCTGAGACTAAATCAGGGTTATTTGCCAATGCCCATCCAAGAGTATCACCAGCCAACCGCCTGCGGGTATCTTCATTCTTAGATTTTTTTATGGCACTGATCAAAACATCAACCTGCTCATTATCAAGTTTTATTCCACGATTGTTTTCCAACACCCGCGCAAGGACAGAAGCCAGCTCCTCACAGGCATTTTCGCTACCAGGATTATCTATCCCGTCAATCAACTGATTTACCAGCGCGGTTACGCTGGATACCGGGGAAAGATAAGATTCGATAATTTCTCTGCTCGCATCATCCAGCTTATTCACCAACTCACCCAGCACTTCCTTTCCATCCCACGCCGGGAGAGCTTCCTGAGACTCCTCTCCCCCTGCCCCCAAACCTTTATCTTCATCTGCACCCAGTCTTTTTATCACTTTTTCAGGGTCGGTGTGAATTCCCTTATAATCCTTATCCATCCACTGACAAAACTTTTCCCAGGGGAGTTTATAAAAAGCTATGGCTTTCTCAGGGATAGAGATTGTTTTATCTTCATCGGAAAGAAATTCATACTCCTGCGGGTGCTGTTCGAAATACATCGCGCGTTTAAACTTCATTGCTGTTTGGGCTGCCTGTCTTTTATCTTCGCCGGCAATAAGAATTATATGTTTTATGTGTTCCTCTAATAAACTCGCACTTAAGTCTGCATCTTTATTCACACTTTCGTAAAATCCCGGCTTCATCTCTGCCAGAACATTAGCCCAGTCTTCTTCTATTTCTTTTACCAGATCAGGGTTATTGATAAATACCCGAATAAGAACAGTCTCCAGCTTTTTAAGAGTATGTCTATCCTTAGACTTTTTCATCGCATTGCGTAGAATGTCAACCCCCTTTTTATCAAATTTTATTTCGTGGTTGTCTTGCAATGCCCGCCCAAGTACAGTAGCCAGCCAGTAACGGGCATGTTCGCTATCAAACTTCTCTATAGCAGTGATCAGAACACCAGCCCGATCTTTATTAAGTTTTATCTCGTGGTTGTTTGCTAACGCCCACCAAAGGGTATAAGCTAACCACCTACAGATCTTATCGCTATCAGTCTCATCTATGGCAGAAATAACCTCTGGAAGCAAAACAGGGTTATTTGCCAATGCCTCTCCGAGGGCATCAGCCAACCACTCGCGTATATCCTTGCTGTCAAACTTTTTCATAGCATTGATTAAGATATTGACCTGACCTTCATCAAGTTTCACTTCACGGTTGTTTTTCAACACCTGCTCAAGGGTATAAGCCAGCCGCTTGAGAGTGCCTTCATCGTCAGCGCTATCTATATTTTCAACCAATCGGTTTACCAACGCAGTTACGCTGGATACTCCGGGTAGATGAGGTTTGATAATTTCTCTGCTCGAAAGATCCAACTTATTCACCAGCTTATCCAGGGTCTCCTTTCTTTTTATCACTTCTTCGGGATTGACATGGATTCCCATATAATCCTCATCCATCCGCCGGCAAAATTCTTCCCAGGGGAGTTTATAGAAGACGACGGCTTTCTCAGAGATAGGGATTGTTCCATCTTTACCAGAAATAAATTTTCTTTCCTGCCCGCGCTGCTCGAAATACAGCCTGCGTTTAAGCTCCATTGCCTCTTGGGCTGCCTGCTTTTTATCGCTGGCTGCGGTAAGAATTATATCCTTGTATTCTTCAAATAAAGCTGTATCTTCCCCCATACTCTCATAAAATCCCGGCGCCATTTCCGCCAAAACATTGGCCCAGTTTTCATTTATGTCTTTTACTAAGTCAGGGTTGTTAATGAATGCCTGAATAAGGGCAGAAGCCAGCCGCTCAAGGGTATCTTCATCTTTAGATGCTTTTATCGCCTTAAACAAAATACCTGCCTGAATATTATCAAGTTTTATTTCACGATTATTCTGCAATGCCTGCTCAAGGACAGAAGCCAAAAACCTACGGGTATCTTCATTCTTAGACTTTTCTATAGCTTTAATTAGGACACCGGCCTGGACATTATCGAATTTTATCTCTCGGTTCTCTTCCAATGCTTGCTCAAGAGCAGAAGCCAGCCACCCGCGCACCTCATCGCTATCAGAACTATCTATAGCGGAAATAACCTCTGGGACTAAATCAGGGTTATTTGCCAACGCCTGTTCAAGAGTAATAGCAAACCTGTTGAGGATATCTTCGTTCCCAGGCTTTTCCATAGCCTTGACCAGAATACCGACACGGCCTTTATCCAGTTTTATTTCGCGGTTCTCTTCCAATGCCTGCCGAAGGGAACAAAGCAGCCACCTGCATACTTTATCGCTATCAGTCTCATCTATAGCAGAAATAACCACTGGGACCAAAACAGGGTTATTTGCCAATGCCCACCCAAGAACAAGTATCAGCACATTGCGGGTATGGCGGTCATCAGACTCCTTCATAGCTTGAATTAAGACGTTCGCCTGATCTTTATCAAGTTTTATTTCACGGTTATTTTCCAATGCTTCCATAAGAGCAGAAGCTCTCTCCCTGCGGCCTCTTTCGCTGACAGGATTACCTATGTCTTCAAGCAACCGGTTTAGTAGCGCGGGTACGCTGAATACATGGAAAAGATAAGGTTCGCTGACTCTCCTGCTCGTAAAACTCAACTTATTCACCAGCTCATCCAGGGCATCCTTTCTTTCTATTACTTTTTCGGTGTCGGTGTGAATTCCCTTATAATCCTTATCCATCCATCCGCAGAATGTCCTCCAAGATAATCTATAGCAGGCTATGGCTAATTCAGGAATAGAAATTGTTTTCTCTTCATCAGAAAGAGATTCATCTTCCTGCCCGCGCTGTTTAAAATACAGCCTGCGTTTAAGTTCCATTGCCTTCAGGGCTGCTTGCCTTTTATCTTCGGCCGCAGTAAGAATTATATCCTTGTATTCCTCAAATAAATCTGTATCCTCAGCCATGCTCTCATAAAATCCCCATTCCATCTCTGCTAAAACCTTGGCCCAGTCTTCGGCTATTTCTTTTACTAAATCAGGGTTGTTAATGAATGCCCGAATAAAGGTAAGAGCCAGCTGCTCGCGGATAATTACACTTTCAGATTCCTCCATAACACCGGTCAGGATATCAACATGGCTTTCATTTATTTCGCGGCTATTTTTTAATACCCCCCTGAGGGCAGAAGTGAATTTCCTTAGAGCGCCTTTCTTATCAGTACTATCTATTTCTTCAAGCAACCGCTTTACCAGTGCGGTTACGCTAAATACAGGGGAAAGATAAAGTATAGTCATCTTGCTCGAAAAATCCAACTTATTCACCAGCTCATCCAGCGCTTCCTTTCTTTTTATCACTTCTTCAGGATTGACATGGATTTCCACATAATCCTCATCCATCCGCCGGCAAAATTCTTCCCATGGTAGTTTATAAAAAACTGCGGCTTTCTCCGAGATAGGAATTGTTTTATCTTCATCAGAAAGAAATTTTCTTTCCTGCCCGCACTGCTTGAAATACAGCTTGCGTTTAAGTTCCATTGCCTTTTGGGCTGCCTGCTTTTTGTTGCTGGCTGCAACAAGGATTATCTTCTTATATTCTTCAAATAAAGCTGTATCTTTAACCATGCCCTCATAAAATTCCGACTCCATCTCCGCCAAAACATTAGCCCAGTCTTCTTCTATATCTTTTACTAAGTCAGGGTTGTTAATGAATGCCTGGGTAAGGGCAGAAGCCAGCCATCTACGGGTATCTTCGCCATCAAACTTCTCTATAGCAGTAATCAGGACACCAGCCTGATCTTTATTAAGCTTTATCTCGCGGTTGTTTACTAACGCCCACCAAAGGGCATAAGCTAACCACCTACACATCTCATCGCTATCAGACTTACCTATGACAAGAATAACATTTAAAATTAAATCAGGGTTATTTGCCAATGTCCACCCAAGAGCAATAGCCAACTTGTTGAGGATATCTTCATTCTCAGACTTTTCTATAGCCTTGACCAGAACACCAACCTGGCCATTATCCAGTTTTATCTCTCGGTTGTTTTCTAATGCTTGCTCAAGAACAAAAACCAACCACCTAAGCACCTTTTCACTATCAGCGCTATCTATGGCAAAAATGACCTTTGGAACTAAATCCGGGTTGTTTGTCAACGCCTGCCCAAGGGCAGAAGCCAAAAACCTACAGGTATCGAAATCCTTAAACTTTTCTATAGCTTTAATTAGAACGCTGGCCCAGGCGTTATCGAGTTTTATCTCTCGGTTATTTTTCAATGCCTGCCGAAGAGAACAAGCCAGCCACCTGCACACTTTATCGTTATCAGTCTTATCTATGGCAGAAATAACCTCTAAGACTAAATCAGGATTATTTGCCAATGCCCACCCAAGAGTACGTATCAGCACAATACTGGCATGGATGTCATCAGGCTCCTCCATAACTTTAATTAAGACATTCACCTGATTTTTATTAAGTTTTATTTCACGGTTATTTTCCAATACTTCCGCAAGAGCAGAAGCTCTCTCCCCTCGGCCTCCTTCGCTGACAGGATTACCTATCTCTTCAATCAACCGGTTTACCAACGCGGTTACGCTGAATACATGGAAAAGATAAGGTTCGCTGACTCTCCTGCTCGTAAAACTCAACCTATTCACCAGCTTATCCAGCGCCTTTTTCCCATCCCAGGCTGGGAGAGCTTCCTGAAACTTCTCTTTTCCGGCTCCCAGGCCTTTGCATTTATTTGACTCCGCTGTCCCGCCGTCAAAAATTTCTTTCACAACAACAGGCATATTGTTGGCATCCCTCTCTAAATTTATTATGGAGTTTGCTGATAACCTTTCTACTAAGTGTCCTATCATAAGCTGAGCGAGTCCTAACGGCGCAAAAAATGGGGATATTGATATAGTAACAACCGAAAGCTTTAAATTCCGCTCCGCTAATATATTAACAAACGCGTCTATTCTCTCTCTTATTTCATTTTTCTCTTCTTCTCCATAACGACTCTCCATTGATTTTAATTTCTCGAGCCCTTGCCGACTAACCTCTTGCCAATAACGATCTAATCCATAATGTTCAATGGAGTCAAACCTTGAATTTTGTGAGGTAGTGCTAACTTCGAAACATGAAATAGTTAAAGATACCTGAATAATTGGCGGGTTTAATAAACCAACAGATGAACTCAAAGAAACAGGGGGAGCTTGAGAATTGTATGAAAAAATCTCTCGTGATTCTGCTGCTTTACTATTATGAATAAAGTAGAGATTTCCCTTGCAGAAATCTATTAAAGCTGTAGAAGAAGAATCAATAAAAGGATTGGATAATGAAGAAAAGGTAGAAACCATAAACCCGGCTTTATCTTGACAAAAAGACATAGTAAGCTCCTCTGTCCCCTCGATTCTGGAGGTGACAGGGATTCTTTCGACTTCCATTTTAAAATCTTCTTTCCCACCATCGGTTACATTTTGGTTTGCTTCAACTGCTTCCTTTTTATAAATTTGATAGAGTTTATAACATACTCTGGAAGGGTCACCAGGAAGAACCATCTCGTTAAACTCTTGAATTATCCCAGCCTGAACTCCTTCTTCTCTCCGGCAATATTCTTCAAATGCCCCACATGCCGTTTTAAACCCACCCATAATCTCTCCATAAAAAACATAACTGCCGTATACAATGTCTCCTTGTAAAAGATAACCACCTTCTGCCACCCCCCTTATTACTGCATCAAACATCTCCCCATTATCTTCAACAAACGCATAAACATTCATCATTATAATAGCATCAGCTAACCCTGATTCTATTTCTGCATTCTCCATTAATTTATCTATATAAGAAATATATTTGGTGATATCTACACCAGTTAGTTCTTTAACTTTTCCCCTTATTCCTGTGATATTTCTTCTGAGTGATTCATTTTGATCCATTAAATTGCCATATCTCCCTGGCTGGATTACTGTAACCTTTGCTTTGTGGATTGCCGCGCCAACAACTTCATAGAGGAAATCCGAAGGGCCAATAACAATCACACGAGAATCCGGCCCTAAACGCATCAAATCAATCCCCTGACTAACTATGTCCCTTAAAACACCACTCCATCTCAAAGTATTAAATAATTTTTGGGTGCTAATATCTAATTTTTCTTCCCCTCCGTCTTTTCTTTTGTCAGAGGAATCTACAGAGTTTTTTTTGTCTGAGTTTGAACCTTTACCCGACATAACTTTATTTTTCAAACATTGCACACCAAACCATTGCACTACGAATTCAGCAGAGCAATACATAGTAACTAAAACAAAATAAGCCATAGTGGATAACAAAGCAGTATCTACCCCAAAATAAATACTAACAAAAACAAATGCTGAAATTAAAGCTACAGGGGTGTAAGGAATAAGAGATAGAATAACAATAGGCCTATCCATTAAATGCAACAAAATATTTATGAAGGGATGTTCGATGCTAAATTTTATATGGAATAGTTCGTGAAGAGCAAGTATCTTGCCCTTTTCCTCTGAGTTTTGGGCATGTAATACTATTTTTGCCTTATTGGCTTTTAGATCGAAAAAACACCGTCCTCCACCGTGAAAGTGGTAATAATAAAAAAGTGTATCTTTTAATTTTACTTCAATATCCATATCCTCCATTTCAAGTTGTTTTTTCTTTTTCTCGACGAATTTTTCCATCTCCTTCTGTCTATTTTGAAAATCCTCTTTTTCTAACTTCCCAAAACTCGGTATAAGCCCATAGTCAGAAAGCTTACCGAGAAATAAACGAAAATGAAGAGATTGAATAAGACGGGCAGCAAAATCTTGTTTGTTTAAGCCTTTTCCTTTTTTAGTCTTCTCCGAAGAAACTCTTATTTCGCTCTCTCCTTGTCCATCTAAGCATAAAGGTGAACCGCCATCGGCGTTGATATCTGACATGTTATGTATTATGGGTGATACGCGACGCGCATCCTGTAACCTATGACGTCCTGATTCTCCCCCATCCAATTCTATTTTTCTCTCTCTTACTATTCTCTCACTTGCCTTAATTAAATTTTGTATCTGAAGTATTTTGGCTTCTTGTTCTTTCATAAATTTTACAAAACACATCCTAAATTCATTAGTTATATACATCCAATTCGTATCCGGATCAGTATCCCATACCGGCAATTTTTCATTAGCGAATTCTTCAATATAAGGGTTAAA